>DASUFX010000681.1:0-2399 GCA_036274355.1 Kofleriaceae bacterium
GTTGCCGTACTTCTTCGCGACACCAGTCCTCGCCGTCGACACCCAGCGCAAGTGGCTCTATGTCGCGTACGCGCGAGGCAGCCGTGACGCGGCGTGGGACCTCGTGATCGCGGCGTCGAAGGATAGCGGCGCGACCTGGAAGCGCTCCACACTCGCCGGCGACGGCTGCGCGCTGCACATGGTGCCAACGCTCGCGCTCGACGCCGCGACCGGCACGTTACACATCGCGTACTACGATAGCGAGGGTGCGCCCGGCCGCTTTGCGCACGCGACCTGCGGCCCCGGCGTCACGAAGTGCAAGCTGCTCGGGGCGATCAGCAGCGTGACGGCGCCGGTGCTGTCGCTGGCACGCAGTACGACAAAATCGGTCGGCGACTACGAAAGTCTCCTCGTCGATAACAAGCGCAAAATCCTGCACGCCGTCTGGGCGCAGAGCGTCGACGAGGCCGGCAAGCCCGTGACGCGCATCTTTCATGCTGCGGCGAAGCTGAAGAAGTAGCCGCTCGCTGGTAGGTTCCGACCGATGAGCTCCGGCATGGACAGCGGCCACGGCACCGACCCGCACGACAGTCTCCCCGGCGTGATCGAAAAGCCGGCAGGTGCCACCGAGTTCTCGATCCGCGCGGTCATCGCTGGTGTCGTCGTCGCCGCGATCATGGGTGCGTCGTACCCGTACATCGTGTTGAAGCTCGGCTTTGGGCCCAACGTGTCGGTCGTCGCCGCGTTCTTCGGCTACCTGTTCCTCGGCATCCTGTTCCGCAACTTCACGCGCTGGGAGAACAACATCGTCCAGACCGCGGGCACGTCGGCATCGCAGACCGCATTCATGTGCGTGATCCTCGCGGCGTTCGATCTGATGGTGCAGGGGCACCCCGGAACCTTCACGTTTCGGCCCGCCTGGTACGAGTCGTTCCTCTGGCTGATGTTCGCCAGCATCCTCGGCATCTTGATGGCGGTGCCGCTGCGCAAGCACTACGTCGTCGACGAGAAGCTGACGTACGCCGACGGTGTCGCTGCGGCCGAGACGATCATCGTGCTCGACGCGCGCGGCAAGGACGCGAAGCGTGCAGCCATCGCACTGTTCGCGGCGACGGTCGCTTCGGCGCTCGTGTGGCTGCTCACCACGAAGTACGGCGCGCGCCTGTTCCACGTTGCGCCGACTGCGGAGCGCGAGGGCGCGATCGTCGACACCGTGTTTGCGACGATGGGCGGCCTCACCGCAGCGACCGCCGGCGCCGGCTTCTCGGTCAGCTTGCTCAGCATCGGTTCGGGCATGATCGTCGGCAACCGGGTCAACATCAGCATGGCGATCGGCGCGACCATCGCGTGGATCATCGGCCCGGAGTTCCTCGTCCCCGACGTCATCGCGCACCCGGTGCGGCGCGACCTGCTGCTGTGGATGATGTGGCCCGGCACCGGCATGCTCATCGCCGCCGGCCTCACCGCGCTCGCGCTCAAGTGGCGCACGCTCAAACGCACGTTCAGTACGCTGTCCGGCGACGCGATCAAGGGCGGCGACGTACCGCTCAAGCTGATCGGCATCGGCGTCGGCCTCGCGTCGATTGGCCTCGTGGTCGTGCAGTACGTGTTCTTCGATCTGCCGATCTGGCTCACGATCATCGCGATCCTGTTGTCGGCGCCGCTGATGCTCGTCGGCCTCCGCGTGCTCGGCGAGACGAACTGGGGACCGATCAGCCAGCTCACGAACATGATGCAGGCGATCTTCGCTGCACTCGTGCCGAAGAACCTGATCGCGAACCTCGGCGCATCCGGCACGACCGGCACGATCGCGGTGCAGTCCGAAGCGATCATGCAGGACTACAAAGCCGGTCACATCATCGGCTCGACGCCGCGCTTCCTCACGTACTCGCAGCTGATCGCCGCACCGATCGGCGCGCTCGCGGTCGCGCTCGTCTATCCACTGCTGCGCGATACCTACGGCATCGGTGCAATGGCCGTCCCCGGCCAGACGCCGCTGTCGTCGCCGATCTCGGTGCGCATCGTCGGCTTCGCGGATGTGCTGTCGGGTGGCGTCGACGCGCTGCCCGACTACGCGCTCAAGTTCATGGTCATCGGCGCCGTGCTCGGCATCGTGATCACGCTCGGCGAGACGTACATCAAGGGCGGCTACAAGTGGCTGCCGTCGGCGACCGGTCTCGGCATCGGCATGATGGTGCCCGGCACGGTGGTGTTCACGATGGTGCTCGGCGGCATCGTGATGAGCATCTGGAACAGAACGAACAAAGCAAGCGCGGACAAGCTCGCGATGCCGCTCGCATCCGGACTGATCGCAGGTGAAGCGGTGATGGCGATCGTGATCCCCGTGCTGATCGCGCTCCACGCAATCTCACCGTGATACGCTGGTCTCAATGACCGTTCATCTGCAGCTCGGTGGGGGA
>DASUFX010000682.1:0-8524 GCA_036274355.1 Kofleriaceae bacterium
CGAGAGCAACCGCTCCGTGTTCTTGTCCGCGATCACCGACGAGCAACTCGACGGCCGCGCGCGCGTGCAAGCGATCACCGAGCTCGTCGCTGCCGATGACAAGCTCGAGAAAGATGCGCGCGCGGCGATCGTGCGTGCGACGCGCTCTGCCGATTGTCGGGTCGCTGCGGGTGCGGCGCAGTTTCTCGTGCGCAACGGCGACAAGAAGTTCGCGCCCGCGAAACCGCATACGGGCAAACCCGACGCGATGATGCGCGCGCTGTGCGTGCTCGCGAGCTTCGAAGCTGGTCAACGCGCGGACGAGCCGTCGTTCTTGCTCGGCTACGTGCCGAAGAAAGGCCTCGAGCTCGTGACGACGACGTACGACGAGTACAACGACGTCGATACGGATGGCGATGGTGACCCGCGCACCGAGAAGACCGCGGTGCAGGTACCGCGCAACGAAGTCACGCTTCCCGAAACCGAGGACATGATCCGCGCGTTCGCCCACTGCAAGGGCACCACGTGCCGCTCCGCGGACCGCGAGTTTCGCTTTGTCTTCAAGGGTGCCGACCTGCTGCTGACCCGGCTCGAGGTCGCCGAACGACCTCCGTGCAATACGCCTGCGATTACGAATCCTTGACCGCGGAAACTAGATCTCCCCCGTGGCTGTGGCACGATAGGCGGCAATGCTGCGCTGGCTCGGGATCATCCTAGCGATTGCCCTGGTCAGCACGTCTGCCGACGCGCAGGTCTTCAAGCCGAAGTCGAAGAAGGCTGCGGCAGCGAAGAAAGAGTCGTCGGCCGCGCCCGAAAAAAAGTCGGCGAAGAAGCAGCCGCGCACCGCGTCGACCAAGAAGCGCGTGAGCAAGAAAAAAGCAGCTGCGAGTGATCGCGCGAGCTCGGATGAAGAGACGGACGAACCGGAGTCAAAAGGCGCCGGCAAGGACTACGTCAAGATCTGGGACGACGACGACATCGAGTAAGCGCATGTGCGCATGACGCAAAGTGATCCGGAGCCTTCCAAAAAATTGCTCCGCCGCTAGCCGCATGCGTATTTGCGAAGCATGGATCGATCCCGACGGTCGGGTGCGAAGGAGACGCGCCCGCAGCCGCCAGCCGCCTCGCGTTTGACGGTCAAAGCCCGTCCAAACCGGCGTAAGGCTGCGCCGCGCGGATCGCTCTGGTCGCGGCTGCCCAAGCCGATCATGATCGCGGATGCCTGCGGACGCGCGCTGCGCCGCACGCTGCCCGCGCTGATCGCTCTGTTCATCCTCGCCGCGATCGGCGGCACGGCGTGGGCCGGCTATCGCTTCGTCACGACGTCGTCGCGGTTCGCGATCACGACGATCGAGGTGAACGGTGTGGAGCAGCTGACCGCGGATCAGATCCGCGCGCTGTCGGCGATCCGCATCGGCGACAACGTGTTCGCGACGAACCTCGACGCCGTCACGCACGAGGTGCGCGAGAACCCGTGGATCGCGAGCGCCGAGGCCCACCGCGTGCTGCCCCACACGATCGTGATCGACGTTCGCGAGCACGTCGCAGCCGCGGTCGTTCAGCTCGGCGGCCTGTACCTCGTCGACGCTGACGGCCATCCGTTCAAGCGCGCCGAGCTCGGTTCCGAGGATGGCGCCGGTCTGCCGATCATCACGGGTCTCGATCGCGAGACCTACCTCGCGAATCCCGCGGGCACCGCCGCGCAGATCCGCAGCGCGATGGCAGCGCTCGTCAAGTGGCGTGGCGTCGAGGACCGGCCGTCGGTCGGCGAGGTTCACCTCGACCCCCACGGCGCGCTCACGCTCGTCACCTACGAGCACGCGATCGCGATCCAGCTCGGCGACATGGACGCCGCACTCGACCAACGCATGCAGACCTTCGACGCGACCTGGGCGGAGCTCACCTCCGCCGAGCGTGCGCGCACGCGCGCGATTCACCTCGACGCGCGCGCTGACCAAGTCACCGTGGCCTTCGCGCCAACCGACCACACGTAAGGGACCATGGCAAAGCCCAAGAACAGCGAGATCATCGTCGGCCTCGACATCGGCACCACCAAGATCGCCTGCATCGCAGGTGAGGTGACCGAGGACGGCGTCGACATCATCGGCATCGGCACCGCTCCGTCGAAGGGATTGCGGCGCGGTTACGTCGTCAACATCGACGCGACGGTGTCCTCGATCCAACAAGCGGTCGATGAAGCCGAGAACATGGCTGGCTGCGAGATCTCGACGGTGTATGCCGCGATCTCCGGTGCGCATGTCCGCGGGCTCAACTCGCATGGCATCGTCGCGGTCAAAGACAAAGAAGTTCGCGACGCAGACATCGCGCGCGTGATCGATGCGGCGAAGGCCGTCGCGATCCCGATGGACCGCGAGGTGCTCCACGTGCTGCCGCAGCAGTACGTCGTCGACGATCAGGATGGCATCCGCGATCCGCTCGGCATGGCAGGCGTGCGGCTCGAAGCGAAGGTGCACATCGTGACGACGGCGGTCGCGTCGGCACAGAACGTCATCAAGTGCGCGAACCGCTGTAACCTGCAGGTCGCCGACATCGTGCTCGAGTCGCTCGCGTCGGCGCAGGCCGTGCTCGAGGACGACGAGAAAGAGCTCGGCGTCGCGCTGATCGACATCGGCGGCGGCACCTGCGACCTCATGGTCTATTGCGACGGCGCGATCGTGCACACGTCGGTGCTGCCGCTCGGCGGCGGTCACATCACGAACGACATCGCGACGGTGCTCCGCACGCCGCTCGATTCGGCCGAGAAGATCAAGCGCAAGTACGGCTGCGCATGGCACGGCGCCGTCGAGGACGGCGAGACGATGGAAGTGCCGTCCGTCGGTGGCCGGGGCCCACGCGTGCTGCCGCGTATCAAGCTCGTCGAAGTCATCGAGCCGCGCGTCGAAGAGATCTTCGAGCACGTCAAGAAGGAGCTGATGCGTAGCGGCTACTTCGACAGCCTCGCCGCAGGCGTCGTGCTCACCGGCGGCGCGACCGCGATGGACGGCGTGTGCGAGATCGCCGAGCAAGTGCTGATGTTGCCGACGCGGCGCGGAACCCCGACGAAGATCGGTGGCCTTGTCGACGTCGTGCGCTCGCCGTCGTACTCGACGGGCGTCGGGCTCGTGATGTTCGGCGCCGACCAGGGCCGCACCGTGCAGCTACCGTCGCGCAGCGAAGATCGCCCCGGCTTGTTCAAGCGCGCGTGGGGCCGTCTCGCCGAGATGTTCTGAGCAACGAGCGCTCGCTGTTTACAGCAACGAGGGCTCGCTGTTTACAGCAACGAGGGCTCGCTGTTTAGAGCGACGAGCACCCGCGAGGCCCTTGGTCATCCCTGAAGAGGAAAAAATCGCCGCCACCGGCGCGCCTTTGATGATGAGGGCTGGAGCGCGCCGGCAGCGGCAAAGCGATTCGTGCGGTCAGTCAGCCGGCTTGTAGTCGTGACGCTGCGACACGAGTTGCTTTGAGCTCAAAGCATCCGTGGCCGCCGCGAGCTCGATGCCGCCGGACGCCGTCACGCTAACTAGTCTCGTCATGGCGGAGGACCTATCACGCGAAGGTCCGATGGTTCAACCATTTTGTAGTCTATGGATATCGTTGCGAAATGTCCGACTGCCGGACACCTCTAGAGGCGCGAAATCACAGACCAAGTGATCGCCCCTCAGCTCCCGGATCCGGACCGGGGTTAGTTAACTGCTGCGGCGCCGGGCCGGAAAACTAACCCCGGTACGTTGCAGGGTCGCAACGACCTCGTCGGGTCGTGCGCTGGCCGGCGCTCGGACACGCTCGGACACGCTCGGACACGCTCGGACGCGTCGGACGCGTCGGACGCATCGGACGTACGCAGACGTGCGCAGCGATCGCGCAGACCTGCGCAGCGATCGCGCAGACGTGCGCAGCGATCGTGCAGCGATCCATGTGCGATCCACGCTCACCAAAAATCCAGCGCATCTGCGCGCGAAGAGCAAACAAAAAGTTGCCCCTGATGATCGCGGCCTTTCATATGGGCCTACCAGGGGAGCACAAACCAACCATGGCACTCATCGAATTCGACGACGTCAGTCACGCAAAGATCCTAGTCATCGGTGTCGGCGGTGGCGGCGGCAACGCGGTCAACACCATGATCAGCGGCAACCTCGACGGCGTCGAGTTCGTCGTGGCCAACACGGACATGCAGGCTCTCGAAGCCAACATGGCTCCGCACAAGATCCAGCTCGGCAACGCGCTGACCAAGGGTCTTGGCGCCGGCGCGAACCCGGAGATCGGGCGGCGCTCCGCTGAAGAGAGCATGCAGAACATTGCCGATCTGATCTCGGGCGCCGACATGGTGTTCGTGACGGCAGGCATGGGCGGCGGCACGGGTACTGGCGCTGCGCCGGTCATCGCGCAAATCGCGCGTGACTGCGGTGCACTTACCGTCGGTGTCGTCACGAAGCCGTTCGGCTTCGAGGGCAAGAAGCGCTCGCGGCAGGCGGTCGAAGGCATCGAGCGCCTCAATGCGGCCGTCGATACGCTGATCGTGATCCCGAACAACCGGCTGCTCGCGCTCGTCGGCCAGAACACGTCGATGGTCGAGGCGTTCCGCAAGGCCGACTCGGTGCTCCTCAACGCGGTCCAGGGCATCAGCGACCTGATGACGGTCCCGGGCCTCATCAACGTCGACTTCGCCGACGTCCGCACGATCATGGCAGGCATGGGCCGCGCGCTCATGGGCACCGGCATCGGCTCGGGCAAGAAGCGCGCGACCGAGGCGGCCGAGACAGCGATCAGCTCGCCGCTCCTCGAGGACGTCTCGATCGAAGGCGCGACCGGCATCCTGATCAACATCACCGGCGGTCCCGACCTCACGCTGCACGAGGTCAACGAGGCGTCGTCGCTGATCCAGCAGGCCGCGCACGAAGACGCGAACATCATCTTCGGCTCGGTCATCGATCCGAACCTCAGCGACGAAGTCCGCATCACGGTGATCGCGACCGGCTTCGATCGCGGCGCGAAGACCGAAGTCATCATCGAGCCGAGCCGCAGCGCGCCGAACACGGTTGCGCGCAAGCCGTCGCAGACGATGCTGCCGTACGACGTGTCGAGCCAGATCACGAAGGAGTACCCGCCGGTCCCCGTCGCTCCGCGCATGCCGGCGAAGGTGCAGGCGCAGATCATCGACGAGCCCGACGTCCAGATCGAATGGGCGACGCCCGACCTGAACGAGATGAGCGAGATCGAGCGCGCACTCTCCGACTACAGCGAGCCGGTCCCCGAGGGTGAGCCCTCGCAGAGGATGGCCACGGGCTCGGGCCCGGCGACGCCCTCCGACGGTAATCCGCTCGTCCATCCCGATCGCAAGCGCGCGCAGTCGCGCCCGAGCATGAAGGCGGTGCTGGCCGGCGAGATCGACACCGAGAGCGAGCTGGATGTGCCGACGTTCATCCGCCGCCACAACACGAGCCACGGTTAGTAGTTAGCCTGATCCTTCCCTAGGAGCAGAAGGCCCGCTTCGGGCCTTTTGTATTTTCGGAGTACTCTTCGCGCGTGCTCACCGAATCGGCCGCGCGCTGGATGCTCGTGCTCCACACGATCGTCGGCGTCGCCGCGGTCGGCGCAGCGACACACCTCGTGCTGTGGCTTCGCAAGTACGTGCGCGGGCAGAGCGGCCGCCGGCGCGCGGTGCTGCGCTTTGCGTGGCTAGTCCTCGCGCTGCAGCTGTCGGCGTTCATCGCGGGCAATGTCATGTACCCGACCTACAAGGTCGAGGTTCGCGCGGCCTACCTCGAGAACGCGCCCGCGATCACCGCGAGCGAACAGGCGAAGCAGCGCGAGCTCGGCAAGCTGGCCGCCCGCGAGCACGCCGAAGCGAGCGAACCGGCAGCGACCGTCGAGATCGTCAAACGCGCGGCGCAGGCAGCGCGCTGGTTCGACGTCAAAGAGCATTGGATCGCGCTCGGTCTGTTCGTGTCAGCCGCGCTGATCCTCGTACTTTCTCTGTGGGATCCGAAGGGGGAAGGCCGCGTGATCGCTCCGATCGTGATGAGCCTGGCCGTGATCGTCGCGGGCACCGTCTGGTTCGGCGCAATCGTCGGCGTGCTCACCGCGTCGTGGCGCGCGGTCTAGCGGTCGTGTTACGACCTTGCGCATGCGGATCTTGCTTGCATTGACGGTGTTCGCGTTTGCCTGCGGCGGCACGAAGCCGAAGACCGAGAGCTCGATGGTCAACGAAGGTTCGGACCAAGCGCCGACCTGCTGCTGCAAGACCATCCCGCAGGTCGGTGAGAAGGAAATCGTCCCGAACTACAACATGCAAGGACGCATGGAGTGCTCGGCCGCGAATGGCGAGTGCGTGGACGACGTCCAGTGCAACAAGACCGGCGAAGGCGGGACGGAAGTTCCGGCGAGCACCGGTACTGGTGGTCCTGGCGAGCCTCCGCCGCCGCCCGTGCTCGAGCCGTCGACGTCCTCGACGCCATGATCGCGTAAGCGTAAGCGGCAAACGCCGCGACCGGGTCCCGCGAACCCGCAGCGGTCGTCGCCCTGCGATTGCGCCGGCCCCGATGAAGTGCTGTGAAACGAACGATCGGTCGCACCGTGCTGGAAAGCGCGATCGTCGATTCGACGAACGTCCCGTTCAACCGACGTCCGATTCGGTTGACGCCCCAATCCGGGAGGCGCACTCGCCCCCTCGCTCCGATCGGATCGGAACGCAGAGCCGCTTACGCTTACGCTTGCGCCTACGTCAGAACGTAAACGCCAGGCTCGACTGGAAGAGCATCGAGCGATCGATCATTCGATCCTCGTCCATCATCTCGACCGGCTTGCATGACTCGCCGCGACAGATCGAGCCGACCATCTGCTGGTGCGGCGACATCGCGACCCGCCAGCCGAGGAACCAACCGACGCGATGCGGGAAGCCGATCGGCTCCTGCAGCCGGTGATCGAGCGCTATCCCGAAGCCGACCAGGCCTTCGGGACGCCGCGTGTCATCCGGAACGAGACGACTCGCTTCGTCGTAGGCGGGCTTGTACCAGTGGTTCCACGCGGTGCCAGCGCCACCCTCTACGTAGATCGACAGCAGCGAGTTCTGGCCGACGATCCGCGGGCCGAGGCGGATGACGTCGAGGCGGCCGAGCGCCGAGAGCCTCTGGCCGGCGCCGAGCGGCGTGTCGTCGGGACCTTTGACCTGAAACGCCAGGTACGTGTACTCGGCTTCGATCGTGAAGCGGCCGAATCGATAGCCGATTGCGGCGTTACCGCCGACGGCCGTGACGTCGACCGGCTCGTGGTAGAGGAAGCCGACCGCGCTGCCAATCCTTGCCTCTGACCCGGTCGTGTGATGGGGCGCGTAGGGATCCTCGATGTAGAAGTCCGCCTTGTGCGTGGCCTCGTCGGCCCATGCGACACCTCCCCCTGTGAATGTCAGGCACAGGAGCAGCCAGCGAGCGATCCGGAACCGACGGAAGTTCCTCATCTGCACCTCTTCTCGTCGAAGAGCGTTGCAGTCAGCGCGCCAGTGAAGCGTCGAGGGCGCGGGCCATCACGGCGACGGGGGCCGGCGTCCCAGTCCAGATCGCAAACGCGCGTGCGCCCTGGTGGACGAGCATCGCGCGACCGTCGAGCGTGGAATGACCGAGGCTGCTCGCGCGTTCGAGCAGGTTCGTCCGCCGGTGATAGACCAGCGTCGAGACCCACGCTCCCGGCGGCAACGCGTCGAGCGGCAGCGCATCGGTGAACGCTGCGTCGGCCTCCGGATCCATCCCCGCCGACGTGCAGTCGACGACGAGATCTGCACGTGCGAAACAGTCACGCAGGTTCTCTTCTGTCCAGGGCCACGCTTGCGCCCAGCTGACCTCGGCGGGCTTACGTGCAACTACTTCGATCGCTCTCGCGCTGCGAACGCCATACGCGACAGCGCGCGCCGCACCGCCGGCACCGAGCAGGATGACGCGCTTGCCGCGCAGCTCGCAGCCAGCTGCGATCACAGCGTCGAGAAATCCGTCGCAGTCGGTATTGTGGCCGACTAGCTGATCGCCGAACTGCAGGCAGTTGACCGCGCCGATCGCCTTCGCTTCGGGCGATAGCTCGTCACACAGCTGCGCGACCGCGAGCTTGTGCGGGATCGTCACGCTCGCGCCGAGCGCTTTCATCGCACGGAGCGCGGCGACGACCGTCGCGAGTCCGTCAGGCGGCACGCCGATCGGCACCATCACCGCATCGATCTGATCGGCAGAGAACGCTGCGTTCAGCATCGTCGGGCTGCGCGTGTGATCGACCGGCCACCCGAGCACCGCAGCGATTCGTGTCGTGCCGCTGATCGTCATGGCTGCACCGCCAGCTCGGCGCCGTCGCGGCGCGCTTGGTCGAGCGCACGCGTCGCATCCTTCATCAGCTTCGCAAAGCTGAGTGCTTGGCCCGGCGCACCGCCGGCCACCGCACCGACGACGCGCGGCGGAAACGACCGACCGCCAGCGACCACTGGATCGCCCTCGGCGACGGCTGCGATCACACGCCGGCCGAGATTGGCCGAGCCTTTGAGATCTGTGTACGGCAGAAGCACGAGAAA
>DASUFX010000683.1:0-15563 GCA_036274355.1 Kofleriaceae bacterium
GGTCCGATCGCCAGACGCTGCGGTCCAATCGCCAGACACTGCGGTCCGATCGCCAGACACGGCAGTCCGGTCGCCAGACAAGATGGTCCGTCTCGCGGACGTTCGAGCGGGCATGGGCGTTGTGTTCGATGCGGGAACCCCCGAACAAGCCGAACAAGGCGGGCCGATCTTCGCCGTCGCACGGACGCCGAAGGGCCATCGCCTGCGCTTCGGCACGCCGGGCCCAGATCTCGGGAAGGTGCGCGTCGGCGATTTCGTGTGGGTCAGCTCCGATCCAAGAGTGACGCGCGCCGGCGAGAAGGCGGCGGAAGCCGGTCGACTGCCGCTCGGTCGGATCCCGATCGAGATCGAAGTCGAAGGCGCGGTGGGCACGAAGCTCGTGGTTCGCGCGTCCTCAGCGCGCGGACGTTGCAACGTGACGAGTGCCGCGGACCTTGCCGCCGCGCGCGGTGCAGGCATCACGCGCGAGCTTCTGCTCGACAAGCTCGGTGGACTCGGCGGCACGCCGTTTCATCTCGGCGCGCTCGACACGAGTCGGCTCGCCGCCGGCCTGCATCTGCCGGTATCGGAGCTCAAAGACCTGCGCCGGTCGATCGTGATGCAGCTCGATGCCGCGCTCGCGCGTGTCGAACGAGAGGTCACTGCGGACTCGGTGATCGAATCAGTGCGTGCGCGAATCACGACAACGCCACCTGCCCTCGATCGGCTTCCGGTGGTTGTCCCGCTCTGTCGTGATGACGCGCAGCTCGACGCCGTGCTCGATGCTGGCGCAAAGGAAGTCGAGCTCGACTGGATGGAGCTGGTCGGGCTCGCGCGTGCAGTAGAGCGAGCGCGATCGCGTGGCGCGCGTGTCTCGGTCGCGACTGTGCGCGTGCAGAAGCCGGGTGAAGAGAAGATCGACGCGCATCTCGCGCGGCTGGAGCCCGATGCGGTGCTCGTCCGCAGCTGGGGCTCGCTCGCGTACTTCGAGGATCTGCGTCGTACGCACGTGGGTACGGACCGCGATGCCCACGTGGGTTCGAATCGCGATCAGCACGGGCCGAACGCGCCCGTGCTGCACGGCGACTTCTCGCTCAACGTCACGAGCTCGATCACGGCCGGCTGGGTCCTTGGCCATGGCCTCGCGACGATCACTGCCGCCCACGATCTCGATCGCGAGCAGCTGCTCGCGCTCCTCGACGCAGCACCGCGCGGCCGCGTCGCCGTCACCGTGCACCACCACATTCCGACGTTCCACACCGAGCACTGTGTCTACGCGCATCTGCTCTCGACGGGCCGCGACTACCGCACCTGCGGTCGGCCGTGCGAGCAGCACAAGGTCGCGTTGCGCGATCGCGTGGGGCTCGTGCATCCGGTGATCGTCGATGTCGGTTGCCGCAACACCGTCTTCAACGCGCAGGCGCAGAGCGCCGCGACGCTGGTGCCCGAGCTACTCGCGCGCGGCGTGCAGCGGTTCCGCGTCGAGCTCGTGCGCGAGAGCGCCGAAGAAGCGCGCCGGGTCTACACGGCGTACACGCAGCTCGTCGCCGGCGCGATCACGCCGGCCGATGTCGTTCGCGTCGCCGCCGTGCACGAGCAGTTCGGCGTTACACGAGGCACGATGCGAACGCTGACCGTGCTGCGTTAGTCGGTCGTCGTCCGCGGATACGGCCACAGCCGCATGCGCACCCCATCCACGAGCCACGTGTGCTCGTACTACGACGGCAGTTGGCGCCACTGGTGCAGCAGCTGTGTTCAGATGTTGCAGGCGATGCCGACCGACGCTGCGCGCCATCTGGCGTGCGCCCCGACATCGTTGTCAGAGCCACGGAAATCTGAGGGATCGCGGCAATTTCGCGGATGACCTAATCCGCGACAGGCGTGTCAGGAATCTCGCGGTTTTTGTCAAATGGCCCGTCGGCCTTCACCACCGCTGATGCCTGGCAAACCGATGCAGGACGCGAACTTCCCCGCACCGATCTCGGTTGGCATCGCGGCTGCTCTAGCGACCTCCACCATGATGAAGACGGCCGTCACCGCCTCGCTCCTCCTTGTCGCCTCGACTGCGTTTGCGGACACCACCACCACGACTGCCGACACGCTCGTCGTTGTCACGCCCAACGCCCCCGTGGTCGTGACGCAAGGCGCGGCGCCTGCTCCGCAGCCGGTCTATGCAGCACCGGGTGCTGCCGAGATGCCGCCGCCGCCTCCGGCCTACCCGGCCGCGCCGGCGACCGCGAACGGCGCGCCGCAAAACGAAGACTGGAACAACGTCTCGCACATCAACGGCATCCCGGTGAAGGTCGGCGAGCGCCAGGACTACCTGTACAAGCCGAAGAAGTTCAACATCTCGACGAACCCGTTCGGCTACTTCTTCGGTTACTACGACATCGCCGGCAGCATGGCGCTCGGCCAGAACCTCGCGGCGTCTGTCGCGATCACTGGCTGGGACGAGTCGTACTCGACCGGTTATCAGCTCAGCGCGACGCTGCCGCTGTACTTCCGCAAGACGTTCTCGGGTCCGTTCCTCGAGGGTGGTCTACTGATCCGCGAGACGAAGCACGACTACTACTACGACTGCTATGACTGCTCGTCGGGCTCGACGATGGACACCGACTCGTGGGTGGGTCCGCAGCTGCTGTTCGGCTGGCACTGGACGTTCGACTCGGGCCTGAACGTCGCGTTTGCGGCGGGTGTTGCGAAGCAGATGGGCAACACCAACCAGGACACCGATGGCAACGCGTACTTCCGCGTTGGTTACGCGTTCTAAACCACGCGCACGGTGACGGCCGGCCGCGAATCGCGAGGAGCGACGCGGCCGGTTTGCCGTTTCGGCTACAGCAACGCGCGGTTCGGTTAGGCCGCGATGCTCTCGACCGCCGCGGACGTCGCGCGCAGCTCGGCCGGCAGTATCGGCTGGATCTTCGCTGCCCAGCGCGTGCAGGCATCGAGGCCCGCCATGCCCGGCAGCTGCGCCATGCGCCGCTCGATGTAGCTCATCACTTCGATGATGCGGTCGTTCGGGAACAGGCGCGCAACGATCTCGGCGCTCTGCGCGTCCGTCTTCACGCCACTGCCGACCGGCCCGTAGAAGTGCTTCGCGATGAAGCGACAGAAGCGCTGATGGCTCGGCTTACCCTCGAGCCGCTTGCGCGCTTGACCGAAGTAGTACGCGAAGTGACGGCGCTCTTGCTTTGCAATGCGGCGAAACATCTCCGCGAGCACCGGGTTCTTCGTCTGACGAATGACCTCTTCGTACGCCTGCATCGTCAGGCACTCTTGCAGCGCGCCCCAGAACATCCACAGCGAGACGAAGTGATTCGGCGCAGCCTTCGCAATCAGCGTCTGCCCGAAGTCTTCGAACTTCGCTTTGAACCGTGCGTTCGCCCGAACCTCAGTACTGCGATCCATCGCGCTCTCGAGCTTCACGCCGCACTCTTCCATGAGGCGCGTGATCGCGTGCGAGTGGAAATACTCCTCGTAGTTCCACATCGTGAGGAACGTGAGTAGCTCGGGGTCGCGCGCGACTTGCAGCTTCGCGACCTCGAGGAAGTAATACATGGTTTGACTTTCGATATCGGCGAAGAACTTGAGGCTCTCGATCTCCCGCTCCGTCAACCCATGCTTGCGCGCCAGCCCCCAGTCTAGATCGTCGATCTCAACCCTGTCGGATACCGCGATGTGCTGAGCGATGTCTGACACGTTTCCCTCTTGCTCCCTCTACGAACCACCGACCGTTCCGGATCAGCGTTCATGCAGCCTAATGCAAAATGCCCGGACGATCATCCGTGCCAGGGCACGAGAAGATTGGCGATTCGGTCAGGGAACGCCGCACCCAGGTCCTTCAGGAAATCTCGCGCGGCTTCCGCGCGCGCCGCGCCGCCAAGTCCGCCTTCCAATTGGCCGCGCCGCAGCCGGGCAACGTACAGCCATCCGACCATTCCGGTCGTCGTGAAGTCCTCTTCAGCCTGCTCGCAGCTGACGATCGCGTCATCGACCGTGCGTTGGGTCGCCGCACGCAAGACGTGGCCAATGCCGTTGGCCCACGTGGCGCCCTCGCGCGTCAGCTCGTCTGCGATCCGCGCGACTTCGGAGGTGCGTTTCTTCTGCGCGAGCAGGATGCGCGCGCGAAGCAAGAGCAGCTCGACGCGCAGGTGTTGGCTGCGTAGCGCGCCGATGCGATCGATCTCCGGCCAGGTCTCGTCGAGGCGCTTCGCCGCATCGGCGATGTTGCCGGCGTAGAGATCGACGTTGCACGCCGCCTGCACCCAAAGCACGTGCGGCAGATGGAAGCCCGTTGGCAACGAGGCGTGTGCCGCCTGGAGCTGCGCATGAGCCTCCTCGAGTCGGCCCGCGATGAGCCACGCGAGGTTGCAGCGGCCAGTCCGAATGCCGAGCTGAGCGACGATGTCGCCGCGCTCGATCGCGTCGCGCAGCAGCACCTGGCTCTGGCGGACCAGGTCGCGCCACTCGCCGAGGTAATAGAGCGTCGCGAGCCAGTACGTCTCGCCGATGTCGATCTCCCAGCGCACGCCGGCACCGTGATCGCGCAGCACGGCGAGGCCGGCCTCGAGATGCGTGCGGGCGTCGCGCCACTCGCCACTCATGTACGCGGCGATGCCGATCGCGGTGTCGGTCAGGCCCGTGATGTGCGGATGATCGACCTGCGCCGCGAGCGCACGCAGCCGCGCACCGACGGCGGCGACCGCATTGGCGTTGCGACTGCCACTGCTCGCCGCGTAGCAGACCTCTTGCGCGAGCGCGAGGCACGCGCGGACCGGCTCACCGGCCTCGAACGCTGCGCGTATCAGCTCCGATTGCAACGCGCGGCCAAGCGCCGGGTCGGCGAATGCGAGACCGGAGACAATCGAATACAGCACGTCGACGTGCAGCAGCGAGGCACGTGACATCGACGACGGATCGCGCTCGACGAAATCGAGGCTGCGCAGCTTCTGTTGCATCCACTGCGTCGCGAGCTTGGTGCGCGATTGACCGAACGGACTGCGCACGCCGATCTGCTTCAGGATCTTCTCGGCGGCCGGGAGCGCATCGTCGAGTCGGCCGCGGCGCAGCAGTGCCTCGATGCGCAGGCGATCGCACTCGAGCGATTCCTCGTCGGGCAGGATTTGCGCGGCGTGACCATAAACGGTTGCCGCTTCGTCGAGCTGGCCGGCGCAGGCGAGCGCATGTGCCTTCGCGCGGAGCAGATCGCGCTGGCCGGCCGCGTCCCACGGTCCGTAGGTCAGCGCGATCTCGTAGAGCTCGGCGGCGCGGCGGAACGCGAGTGCTTCCTCGGCGCGGGTTGCCGCGGAGACCGCGTGATGCGCAGCGTTTGCAGGATGACCCGCTGCGAGCCAGTGTTCGACGACGGCCTGGGTGTCGAGCGCCGCTTCGCCCTGAATGTCCTCGTAGGCTCGCGCGAGCGCTTCGTTCCAGCCGGCCTTCGATTCGATGTCGAGGCTCGCGAGCACCGCGACGCGGACGTGATCGTGGGCGGGCTGCAGGATCATCTGCCCGTTCACCCGGCGCAGCGTCGCGAGGCGCTCCGCCGACAGCTGCGCGGCAGCATCGTGGCCGCTGACGATGCCCGCTGCGTGCGCAGCGATGTCGATCGGAATCGGCTTGGCCGCGACACTCGACACGGCGAGCATTGCCTGCGCGTCCTGCGTGAGCCGGCCGACACGCGCGCGCACGAGATCGTCGACCTTCGCGTTCGCCGCGAGCTGCGGCGCCTGGGCGAGCTCGCTCAGGATCAGCGGATTGCCGGCGCCCGAGCGCACGATCTGATCGACGCGCGCGGGATCCTGGGCGAGCTGGCCGACGAGCGTGAATGCGTCTCCTTCGTCGAGCGCTTTGATCTCGATCTCGCGGACGTCGCCGCGCCGCACGCCGATCTGCGGATGCTTCAGCTTGGCGACGACACCGAAGTAGTCCTCGGGGCGATGCGCGAGGATCGTGAGCACCGGCGGCTCGCCGGAATGAATCAGCTCGTTCAAGAACACCGAGCTGTCGTAATCGCCCCAGTGCGCGTCGTCGACGAACATGACCACGGGCCGGATCTTCGCCAGCTTGCCGAGCAGCGAGCGCAGCGCCTGAAAGCCGCGGCGACGCAGCTCCGCCGGGTCGGCAGGCGGCGGCGATTCCGGCGCGAGCTCGCCGAATCGCTTCACGCGCTTCATCACCGGAAACAAGCGGACGAGCGAGCCAAGCTCCTTCGGCGCGAGCCCTTCGATCTCGTGCGGCGGCAGCGCGACGATCACGTTCGTCAGCATGTCGACGATGCCGTCGAGCATCTTGAACGGCACTTGCTCGCGCTCGAAGCAGCGGCCCTCGAGCACGAACACGCTCTCGCCGAGCCCGCGCAGGAACTTGCGGACGCATGCGGTCTTGCCCATGCCCGACTTGGCTTTGACCATCATCGCGACGCCGCGCCGGCGTGCATCACCGAGCGCACGCCGCAGCTCGTCGAGCTCACGCGTGCGACCGACGAACGTTGCCGGAACCGACGTGCGCACCATGTCGCGCGTGCGTGGCGACGGCGTCGCGCCGAGCATGCCGAGAATCGCGAAGCCGTTCGGTCGCGCGCTCGATTGCGGCTGCAGCAGCAGCATGCAGAGCCGCGCGAGATCCGGCGGCGTCGCCGGCGCGACCTGCTTTGGATCGAGCGGCAGCTCGGTCTGCTTGCGCGTCATCACCTGCTCGGACTCGCCTTCGAACGGCCGCCGGCCCGTCAGTGCCTCGTAGATCATCGCGCCGAGCGAGTACCAGTCGCTCGCTTCGGTCAGCGGCTGGTCCGACGCCTGCTCGGGAGACATGTAGACCGGCGTGCCGACCGCGAGCTTCTCCGGGTTGTCTTCGGCGAGGTTCGCGACGAGGCCGAAGTCGAGCAACGCGACGCGGCCCTGCGGCGTGACCAGCACGTTCGACGGCTTCAGATCGCGATGCAGCTTGTTCGCCTTGTGCAGCGCGATCAGCGCGTCGATCAGCTGGACGAGCGCCCCGCGCAGGCGGACCTCGTGGACCAGCGTCGCGAGGATGTCCTGCCGCGTCCGCGTCGGGCCGCTCGTCGTCGACGGTCGAACCCAGTCGAGAAACGACACGCCCTCGACGAGCTCCATCGTGAAGTACCAGTCACCCTCGGCGGCATGCAGCTCGTGCAACGTGACGAGGTTCGGGTGGACGATGTCGGCGAGCGCGCGGAACTCCTGCTTGAACCGATACAGGTCGCGGCCCGACGCCGACCGCAGCAGCTTGAGCGCGACCTCGCGCTGCAGCTGGCGATCGAACGCGCGATACACGACGCCCGCGCCACCAGCGCCGAGCGTGCCACGCACCTCGAAGCGGCCGGCGCCTAGGACTGGCGCAGCGTCGGCGACTTCCATCGTCTACCCAGTCTACAGCATCAGCGATTCGAGCTGGCGTAACGCCCAGGTACGAGGCACGCGAATCCGCGCGGGTCGCACCATCCGATCGGTTCCGAGCCTACGCAGGAGCAACCGCGCGTCCTTTCGTTTGCGGTCCGGTTTGGGCCACGCGGTGAGGCTGTCGACGCGCATGCCAGCGGCGCCAGCGTCGGTGACGAGCTGCGTCCAGGTCCGTTCGCGATAGAACCGCAAGCGCGCGAGATCAACGAGTCCTTCGACGAGCGCAGGCGGAATCACCTTCGCCTTTGCCGCAGCGCGGAGGCCGTAGCGGATGTTGACCAGCGCGTCGGAGACGGCCCGGTACCCGTACTCGGCCGGCAGGTGCGCCACCGCGACCTCGTCGTCGGCAACGAGCACACCGCGCGCGTAGTCGCGATAGATCGAGCCGACGCCGATCATGCCCCACGGCGCGAGCTCGGCGGCGCGCAACGCGCCCATGCTCGCTGCACCGTAGACCGCGATGCCACGCTCGAGCGCGACGAGGATCTCCTTGTGCCAGACCGCTGCCATGCGCTCGAAATAGCCGTCGACGATCGCGATGCGCTTCACGCCGCGCTGTCGCGACGCCTTCAAGATGTCGCCGACCGCGACGGGAGGCAGCACGGTCGCACTCGGCAAACGCGCGCGGACCTCGTCGGCGGGCAGCGTCGGTCCGATGTAGACGAGCGTCGTCACCCGAGCGCCTCCACGTCGGTGGCACGACCGGGCACGATGACTTTGACGACCGGCACGCGCAGCTTGCGGTGCGTGAGATCGACGACGATCACCTGCTCGCAGAGCCCGACGAGCGCCTCGAGGTCCTCGCCAAGCCCGCGCGTCTCACGGCGCGGCAGGTCGTCGAATATGACGGGCTCGTCGCACGGTGCCGCAAGCCGCTGCCACAGGTCGGCGAGCAGCTCGGGGTCGGTCGCGCGCGCGTAGTCGAACGGAAAGAAGTCATCGCGTGCACCGGCGATGTACGTCAGCCGGGTTTGCGCCGCCTCGGTAAGTGCGCGAGCGATCGCGATCTCGGGAAGCAGATGCGCGCCGAAGCCCTGGTAGAAGCCGAGCGTGCGCCAGGCGGGCTCGTTCGGATCCTCCATGATCGCTGCACCGATCGCCGCGATGCCGGACTCCGCCGCGAGATCCCAGATGAACACGCGTGCGCCGGTCGCGGTGATCCGATCGATCAGCGCGCGGCACGCGGGGTCGGTGATCGTATCGAGCACGAGGCGACGGTCGCCGCCTGCCCTGCGCCATGCGCTCTCGGCATCGCGCTCGAGCACTTCGCACAAGCCGTGCACGATGGCTTCGACGAGCACGTTGCCCGACGCGAGCCCGTTCGACGAGATATCGAACGTCGGCGGCTTGGTAAATGTCGTATCGAGCGTGACCGCCTCGCGTGGAACGAGGATCGGCTCGCCCGCCGTCAGGTCGAATCCCTCGACCCACCTCCAGCGCGCATCGAGATCCAAGCGCCCTCCCCGTCGCATCGCATGTCGTCTGGTCGGCGCGACACGGCGGCGCTTGTCGCCGCGGCGGCGCTTGTCGGCGGGGCGGCGCTTGTCGCCGGGGCGCTCCGCCGGCAGCGCCGCTGGCAATGCGCGCGGTAGGCGTCGCACGTCGACAACGTTCGTGCGCTTGCTCAGCGCTCGATAGGAATCTCGCACGGCCTCGCGCTCGATGTGCTCCGCGCTGTAGGTCTCCAGGCTCTCCATCAATGCCGAGACCCGCGCCGCCTCCGGCGATATCCCTTTGCCCTGCTGCGTCGCCAGCGATAGCCCCATCGGCCGGATCGCCGCGAACACCGGGATCCCGAGCGTATCGAGGCCGGTGATGTCCGCGATCCGGGTGATCCCCGCGGCGGGCGCAACCCGCGCAAATCGCTTCCAGGTCGCGTCCAGGCTCGCGGCGCGGTGGGTGCCGTCACGAAGCTTCGTCGGCGCGTCGAGCACCGTGTCGTAGAAGCGAAGCATCGGCGTGGCCGGATGCTATAACCCAGGCGTGCGGGTCATCGCGCTCTGTTTGGCGCTCGCGACAGTTAGTGCGTGCTCGACTGGTGGCCAGTACGTCTCCGGTGGCCGCGGCGAGGGCGACCTCGACCGTGGTGAAACGAACGGCCGGATGTTCGATTTCGTGTCGAATATGCCAGAGGGCGACGACTGGCAGATTCGCGTTCGCGACAGCTCGCTCTGGGCCGCCTACGGAGATGGCGAGAAGGTCAAAGAGCTCGGCACCGCGAACCTGACTACGAAGGAAACCGACAAGCTGTGGAAGCTCGTCGATGCAGTCGAGATTCCCGACCGCAAGAAAGGCAAGCGCGACGAAGACGAGGGCTACGTCCAGCTCCGCTTGCGCGAGCCGGGCGAGGAGCAGCACGACATCTTCGAGATCTATGTTTCCCGGGCCGATGCAGCGGACGACGAGGAAGTGCTATCGCTAGCGGAGTACCTGCAGAAGCTGATAGAGAAGCACTTCAAGAAGAAACCGGAATTCTGATGGCGACCACGCACGGCATCCTGATCTCGCTGTCCTCGAAACGGCTCGCGTTGATCGAGTCCGAGCCCGACACGCTCGAAGACGTCGTCGAAGCGCGCCACGAGGACGCAATTCCCGGCCTGCTCGATCTCAAGACCTACTGGGAAACGCTCGACATGATCATGTCGGGACGCGGCCGCGAGGAGATCCTCGGCGACGCACTACTCGCGCGCACCGGCAAGAACCTCGAGGTCGACAACGCGTTCGAGCAGGCAAAGCTGCTCTCGCCGCAGCGGGTCGCTGAGGTCTCCGCGAAGCTCGGCGAGCTCACGACGGCGACGCTCAAGGAGCGCGCCCAGCAGCTCGGCAAGACGAAAGACATGGATCAGCTGCTCGCGCTGTTCAAGCAGGTCGTCGCGCTCTACGCCGACGCCGCGAAGGCGAAGCAATCGATGCTCGCGATCCTCATCTGATCACATCAGCGCGTCGGCCTCGCGCTCGAGCGCGACCGACCAGCGCAGATAGAACAGCAGGTACGGATCCGGCATCAGGATCATCTGCGCCTGCTCGTCCCACTCGAACGGCGGGCCAGTCAGCGACGGAAATCCGCTCGCGATCTGGCCGAGCCGCGCACATGCGTTGACGAGGCTCGAACCCTCGGGCGATGCCCCTTTGCAGAGGACCTCGAGCCGCTGCTGCAGATCGGCGTAGTCGATCGACAGCCGCGGTGGATCCATCGCGACCGCGCGCATGATCGAGAGATAGACGTCGGCGATCCGCCCGTCTTGATGCACGTACGAGCGGCGCTCCCCCGGCCGGGCCCGCGGTCCTGAGATCATCGCGCGCACGAGCGAGCGGAAATCGGCCGTGCACGACGTCAGAAATAGGATCTCCTTGCGCCCCAGCTCGTCGAGCTTCACCGACCGCGGCTGGTCGAGCGTCTCGCGGACGCCGAGGTGGTTGCACATCCACAGGCAGATCGTCTGCATCAGCTGCGGTGAGCCAGCGGCCTCGCGCGCAAACATCTGCAGCGATGCCTCGTCGACCTCGAGGTTGAGAAGTGGCAGCCCGAGCTTCGGGATCTGGAGCAGATCCTTCTGCTTCCAGTAATCGAGATCGACCGATAGCACGCGGCCGCGCAACTCGGGTAACGCGCGGACGAGGTTGTCCGCACGCACCGGCACCGACGCGACGCACATGCGCACGCCACGGCTCGATGCGTCCTTGAGTTGCTGGGCAACGTCGGCCTGCACCGCGGGCGGGATGTAGTGGAAGTCGTCGAGCAGGAGCGTGTACGGCGAGTGCGCGATTTCCTGCACGACCTGCGCTAAGCCGCGGCGGTTCACGGTCGCCGACGTCGTCTCGGTGCCCATCTGCGCGTGCGTCGACAGGTGCTTGCCAGCCGCGCCGGTGCCCGGCACACCGACGGTGACGCTCTTCTCGTGCGCGCTCGTATCGGTCGTCGCGTCGGCGTTCGTCGCGGTCGTCGAGTGCGGCTCGCCGTACCAGTCGAGCACGCGCTCCCAGAGCTGATCGGCCGTACGCACCTGTGCACCGCTTATCGTGCACAAGTTGTCTTCGCCGACGACACGCTGGATCAATACCGTCTTGCCGGCCTTCGACGGACCCGATACCGAGGCGATCTGCGTAGAAGACCGCAGCCATTCTTGCAGCAGCCGTTCGTTGTGCAATTCGGGGCGCTCGACGTACGTGTGAAACGGAAACGAGGTCGGTGTGAACACCTCGGCAGAGGACAGCCGCGCCATGGCAGGATGATGCCCCATGATCGAGCTCTATGGTGCCCCGGCGTCGAGCGCAGGTCGCACGCATCTCCTACTCGAGGAGATCGGCGTGCCGTACAACTACCACCGAGTCAACCTTCGCGATCCGGCGACGAAGGCCGAGTTTCTGAAGATGAACCCGTCGGGCCGCGTTCCGTTCTTGCTCGACGGTGACGTGGTGCTGCAGGAATCGATCGCGATCAACTTCTACCTCGCGGAGAAGTATGCACCGCAGCTGTGGTCGACCAACGCCGCCACGCGCGCGCAGATCTATATGTGGTCGCTGTGGGCGATCACGAACTTGCAACCCGAGGTGATGCGCGTCGCGCGACACACGATGTTCATCCCGGCCGACGCGCGCAGCGCGTACGAAGTCGAGACCGGCAAGTCGAACACGCAGTCGCTGCTAGACGAGCTCGAGCGTGGGCTCACGGGCAGCTATCTCGTCGGCGGCACGCTCACGGTCGCCGACATCAACGTGGCGTCGGTCGTGAACCTCGTCGGTCCGTTCCAGGCCGGCACGGCCGGCGCGAAGACGAAAGCGTGGCTCGACGGCCTCAAGGCACGGCCGGCCTGGCAGAACGTCGCGAAAGGCGGTTGATCGCGGTTCCGTGCGGCGTGGCAGCGGCGCACGCAGGCGCACCCGATCGCGCACAACTGCCTGACGGCACATGCCTTGCTGATTGCTTCGGGGCATGAGCGATAGCCGCGGCCTCGAGTTGGTCGATGCGCGTGACGGACACGTGGAGCGTCTTTGGCGCTCGCTCGAAGCGCACGCGCAATCCTCCTATTTTCTCTCATGGGCGTTTATCGAGAACTGGCTCGCCGCGTTGCCTGAAGACGAGCGCCCTGCCCTCGCCGTGATCTTCGATGGCGGTCAGCCCACGGGCGCGTTCTTCCTCGCGCAGCGACGACTCCGCCGCAATCTGGTGATGACGAGCAATGCGCTGTACTTCAATGCGACCGGTGCGCCCAAGCTCGACGAGCTTGCGATCGAGCACAACGGAATGCTCGCGATGCCAGGCTCTAGCCGCTCACTCGCGAGTGTGCTCGCGCTACTGCCAGGCGATTGGGACGAGCTGTATCTGCCGGCGCTCGATCGCTACGCGTTCGACGATCTTGGCGGTGCCTCGTCACCGCTCGCCGAACACTACAAGGTACGGATCGAGCGCGAGGAGACCGCGCCGTTTGTCGATCTCGATGCGGTACGCGCGGTCGAGGGCGGTTACGACGCGTTGTTGCCGGCAAGCACGCGCACGCATATCCAGCGCTCTCGCGCGCTCCTCGGTAACATCGACCTCGAGGTCGCCGTGGACGAGCGCCAGGCGCTCGACATCTACGGCGAGCTGTTGCGGCTCCACGCGCGACGCTGGGCAGCGCGCGGGTTGCGCGGCGCGTTTGCCGATCCGTGGTTCGAGCGGTTTCACCGCCAGCTGATCCTCAATCGCCTGCTTTACGGCGACATCCAGCTGATGCGAATCAAGGCCGGCTCGACGACTCTCGGCTGCCTCTACAACTTCGTGCATCGCGGCCGCGTCGTGTTCTACCAGTCTGGTCTCGCAACGCTCGAGGACACGCACATCAAGCCGGGCTACATCTGTCACGCGACTGCGATCGAATACAACGCGCTCGCCGGTCACGCGTTCTACGACCTGCTCGGCGGGCAAGCGAAGTACAAGGAGAACCTCGCGACGGGGCTCAATCGTCGCGTGTGGCTACGCGTGCAACGGCCGCTCGCCCGGTTCTCGCTCGAGGATGGCGTGAAGCGCTGGTACGAGCTGCTCGTCGGCGATCGCGATCTCGCGCTGCGCCCCGTCTAACTCGCTGCGAGTCGCAGGAGCTCGGCGCGCATCGTCTCGGGGTTGGCCGCGTGAAAGCGCCGGCCGTGTCCGGGTAGCACCCACGTGAATCGGTGCTCGGCGAGCCGCGCCATCGATCGCTTGAGCTCCGGCCACGAGTACCAGCACACGTCTTCGCCGGCTTCGAGGCCATTCTGTTCGTCGGTCGCCCACACGTGGTCGCCGGTGAATGCGTACGTCTCGCGATAGATGAGGACGCAGCTGCCACGCGTATGTCCCGGTACGGGGACAACCAGCAGATCATCGGCGAGCCGGACTGGCGCGACGCCGTCGATCACCTGCTCGGCGCCGCGCACCGAATCCGCACGATGGACCACGCGCTCGCAGCCGAATCGGTCATGAAATTTCTGGTGATCAGCGACGTCGTCGCGATGCGTGAGGAACATCGTCCGCACACCGCCGAGCTCGTCGAGCCGGTCCATGAGCGTGCTTGCCGCGCGCGGAGAGTCGATCAGCACGTTGCCCTCGGGGCGCTTGATCAGCCACGACGCCGCACCATACGAGCTCTCGGCGGCCCAGCCGCAGAAGTAGACGTCGCCGTCGACGAGCTCGGGGAACGCTCGCGCTGCTGCCTTGCTGTCGTGCTTGCGCACCGTGCCGATCGAGCTCGTGGGGCACGTGACAAGCGCCATGAGCGCGCGATGCTCCTCGCTGGCATCGGCGGGCTGGTGCTGCACGAACGACTGCGCGTGGCGCCGCGTGCGCGCGAACGTGGCGGGCGCGAGCTGACGGCATAGATCGCAATCGATGCACGAGCTGTCGACGAAGAAGTCGCCGTCGACATTCTCGGCGATCCGATCGCTGGCGCGGGCCATCACGATAGCTTGACGCGATTTCGGCGCAACGCCTACCGCTTGAAGCTCAGCGTACGCGGGCGGTCACGATGGGTACGAACCACACGGCGTACCCGGTGCGCACGCACTCGATCGTCGCGTCGAATTGCGCTCGGACGTCGGCCGGTGACCAGCCGAGGTATCCAGCGATGTCGTTCGCATAGCCATCTCGCCACGCCTCGAAGATCGTGGCAAACGTCGCGCGCGGGACTCGCTCGGTATCGACGATCGCGTAGTGGGTGTGAATGTCGTCGACGGCAAGTCGCCGCAGATGGCCGATCGCATTGCGGCCGATGTGCAGATCGGTGCCGGTCGCACCACCGAACACCCGCGGTGCGACATGCCAGAACGACGACACGTCACCGGTGCCCGAGGCGTGGATCATGTCGTAGTCCTCGACGAGCAGATGGACGCGCCCGCCAGGCCGTGTGACGCGCACCATCTCTGCGATCACCCGCTCGGGCGTCGGTACCGCTTGCAACATGTGGCGGCAGACGACGAGGTCGAAGCTGCGCGCTTCGAACGGCAGCTCGAATGCGTCCGCTTGCTGGAAGCGCAGCCGGTCACCGAATGCCGCATAGCGAGACCGCGCGAGTGCGAGGTGTGGCTCGATCAGATCGACACCGGTGACCTGCGCCGTCGGGAAAAGTGTGGCAAGTCGCGAGCTGATTTCGCCGGTGCCACAGCCGACGTCGAGGATGTCTCGCGGACTGCCATGGCCGCGGATGATCGGCTCTTCTTGAGGCCAGATCGCATCGGCCTGGGCCGTGAGGTTGCGGACCATCGACTCGTCTGCCATCTGCTTCGCTTGCGGATTGCGCTCGCTCATCGCGCCAATAGCTTACTCTTGGAGCATGCGAGCGGCCGTCGGCGCAGCCTGTGCTGTATTGATCGGCGGCTGTCTGATCGTGCGTGCGGATGAGGACATCATCGAGCCGTCCTGTCCCACCACGTCACCACAACTGCTTGCCGAAGCCAGCGGCCCGTTCGTGGTTGCGGATGCGATCTATTTCATCGGCGCCAACGGTGTCCTCGCGCGCATGCCGATCAATGGCGGCGTGGTTTCGGAGCTCACGACCGAACACATAGGCGCAAATGTGATTGCCAGTGACGCGACGGATCTGTACTGGACCACCGGCGAGACGATCATCCGCAAGCCGCTCGACGGCGGCGCCGCTTACGAGATCGCGAGCGGCTACGTCAACGTGACCAAGATCCTCGTCGAGGACA
>DASUFX010000684.1:0-8972 GCA_036274355.1 Kofleriaceae bacterium
GTCGCGCTCGTCGAGCCCGCCGACGGCAAGGCGCTGGTCGAGCTCGAACAGCGGCTCGGCGCGAAGATCACGCCGTACGTGGTCCCGGAGCTACGCGCGCTCTACTACCTCGAGAAGCACTTCGGCACGCCGCGCCGCGCGCGGTTCAGTCGCAGCGCGCGTCCCGGCACCGATCCGGGCGAGCTGATCGGTGACGATCGCCGCAAGACACAGCCCGCGGGTGGCATCGCGATGCCGCCGAAGCTCACGCTCGAGCCGCGCCGGCGTCGCCCCTCGCAAGCGCCGATGACGCAGACCGTGCCGACCACGCTGTCGTACGGTGCGGCGTGCGAGCGCATCGACACCGCGTCGAACCGCGAGCAAATTGCCGACACGTTCATCGACTACGCGCGCGGCCGGTGCGACGTGCTCGTCGTCTTCCTCGTTCGCGATGGCAATGCGCTCGGCTGGCGTGGCTACGTGGCGCCGCCGAACCAGGCGACGAAGCCGATCGAGGAGATCTCGCTCCCGCTGGGTGGCGCGTCCGCGTTGCAGTCGGCGCACGACGCTGGACAGACGTACGTCGGACAGCCGCCATCGCCGGCCAAGCCGATCGAAGGCACGCTGTGGACCGCGCTGGGCACCGAGCCGAAGCCGATCGAGGTGCTCGTCGTGCCGATCCTCGTGAAGCAGCGCGCCGTGAATTTGATCTACACGCACACGCTCGGTGGCACGCCGCCGCAGTCGCTGATCACCGAGCTGCAGGACCTCGCGGCCCGCGCGCAGACTTCGTACATGCGACTGATTCGACAGACTCGCGGGTCCTGACAGACGTGCGCGAATTGTGATCGCGCAGTGCGTGATCGCTGGCGCGATCGGCTCTGCCGGACGTGATCTCACCGCACACTGAGGCCCGATCGCTCTGGGACAATGTACGTGCTCCCGCGTATGTCCACGCATCGGAGGGGTCTGTTAGTCAAGGGGTAAGGGTGCTTCAAAACAGGGGTCAATCAACGGAGATTCTTCAACAAGTTACCCCAAACTGATCCCCTGCTCAGGAACTTGATTTTGGCTGCCAAAGAGGGAAAGTCCTCTCGTGGCGCAACGTTTGTCCCTAGCAAGTAACAAGGTCGGGCCCGGTACGATCGCAGCAGCTCTCGCCGCCCTCTCAATGGCGGTTCTCGCTCACTTCTTCATCTGATTAGCCAGCTTCGGGGGAAGCCTGCTGACATCGGATTGAGGAGTCTGGTGCGTCTTGCGACGTGCCGGGGTTCGTTTTCGCGGCCGTCATGTGACGTACCGGGGTTCGCTTTCGCTGCCTCGCGACGTACCGGGGTTAGTTTTCGCGGCCAGATTGGCCGGCCGGCAGTTAGCTCCTGCCACTAACCCTGTTCGGTCCAATACCGAACCCAGTCGCCGTGCTGGATCAAGGTCCCGAACTTCACGGCCGAGGGATCGGACAGCGTGTAGACCCACGCCCAGACGTTCTCGTTGCTGTCCTCGAGGTGGACCTGGCGAATTACCCGGACGAAGTCTTGGCCTTCGTAGGCGTCGAGGAGGCCGAACGTCGCGGCGAGCTCGGTCAGCCAGATCACCTCGCCCTCGACCCGACCTTTGCCGTCGCCCTCGACGTAGCCAGGGTGGCCCATCGGGAACGCGTAGATCGATCCCGTCGTCGACGCTTTCTCGCACTTCGTGATCTGGTTGGCGACGAGCGAGCGCGCGGTCTGGCCCTGGCGCAGCGTCCCGTACACGAACAAGCGATCGAGGATCTCGTGTGAGCCCGTCGTGCGTTCGACTTCGAACGTCCGCGTGTTTCTCCTCTTCTCGCCCATGCCGTTTGTCTAACGCCGAGTCGCGAGCGGTGCCAGCGTATCCTAACGCTGTGCGAGTGCCGTCACCTGATCGAGTAGCGGGAGCACCATCGCAGCTCCCGCGCCCTCGCCGTGACCGAGGCCGACGTCGAACGCCGGTGACAGGCCGAGGTGATCGAGAATCGCTGGTTGCGTGAAGCTCCCGCGATGAGCCGCGATCATGTAGCCGGTAACCGGTCGCGCGAGCTGCGCAGCGATCAGGGCCGCGGCGCCGGTCGCGTAGCTATCGAGAATCACGGGCACGTTCATCGACGCTGCGCCGAGGATCAGTCCGGCGAGCACGGCGGTGTCCGAGCCACCAAACGTCGCCAGGATCTCCAGCGCGCCCGCGCCACGCAGCGCCATGCCACGAATGCCGGCAGCTTCTGCGACGTCGTCGCGCAATGCGCCGGGCGGCTGGCCCGTCACTGCAGCGAGGATCGCGGCGGATGCGACGTCGCTGCCGACCCCGATCGCGCCGAGCGCGAGCACGTCCGGTGATTGCTCGGACAGCGTGATCGACAGCGCGATGCCGGCATCGAGGCCCAGCGCCGCGTCGACGACCGTCATCGCGGGCTCGCGCAGGATGTCGAGGCTCGGTCCGCGTCCGAGCTGAATGGCAATGTCCGGCATGTGGCTCGGCTCGCGCGAGCCCGCATCGACCAGCACGATCGGCGTACCGCCAGGCGGAATGCTGGAACCCGGCATCGCGCCGCCGTTCACCGCGCTCGACGATCGCGCGAGCTGGCAGAGCGCCGCGCTGCCATCGGCGATCGCACGCGCCGCAACCACGGTCGGATGATCGGCGCCCATCGCGATGCCTGGATCGCCCGCGCCATGATCCCCGGCGACCACCACGATCATCCGCTTCGCAGAACGCGGCTTCGGCGTGTGCTGCGCACCTGCGAGCCGAGCTGCGAGCTGCTCGAGCACCGGCGCGTTCGCCTGCGCGATACGCGCGCGCACGGCCTCGGCGTTCGCCTGCGAAGCCGGCCCGATCGCCTCGATCACGTGCTGCAGCACCTGGCTCATACGCGTCCCCAGAGCGCAGCGTAGCGCTTGCGCTGGACGAGGATCGCAATGAAGAACGGCCCACCGAGCACCGCGGTGACCGCACCGGTCGGCAAGTGTGCGGGCGCGGTCAGCGTGCGCGCGAGCGTGTCGCAGACGACGAGCAGCGTCGCGCCGCCGAACACCGACGCCGGTACGAGCAACCGGTGATCGGGGCCGAGCAGCGCGCGCAGCGTGTGCGGCACGATGAGGCCGACGAAACCGATCGGTCCTGCAATCGCGATCGCGACGCCGACCAAGAGTGATGCGAGCCCGAAGATCGTCACTTCGGTGCGCGCGACGGCAACGCCGAGCGCTGCCGCGACGTCGGGTCCAGCCGCCAGAGCGTTGAGCTCGCGGCCGTACAGGATGAGCGCGACGAGCCCGACGCCGATCGGCACAGCCGCGTACTCGACCGACCCGAGCCGCACGCTGTCGAGCGCGCCGATCATCCACGCGAGCATGTGGCTGACGTCGGAGAAATCGCTCGTGTACTGGATCAGCATCGACGCCGCCGAGCAGAACATCGAGATCGTGACGCCGGCGAGCACGATCGTCGCGGGCGGCAAATGACGGCCCATGCGGCCGAGTCGCTCGATCAATACGAGCGTCGCCATCGCGCCGAGCAGCGCACTGACGCCAACCCCGGCACCGCCGAATGCGCCCTCGACCCCGAGCCGGATCGCGAGCACCGCGGCGAGCGAGCTGCCCGACGAGATGCCGAGCGTGTACGGCTCGGCGAGTGGGTTGCGCAGCAGCGCCTGCATCGCGCAGCCCGCGGCCGACAGCGCGGCACCGACGAGCATCGCGCCGAGCACGCGGGGTAGCCGCACCATGAACAACCGGTGCTCCGCCGACCCGACGTCGAACGCATCGAGCCCGAGCAGCTGCAGGCGACGGCCGCCCGGCGTCATGATCACGCCGAGCAGCGGCGCGAGCACGCAGACCAGCGCGCACACGATGGCGCAGGTCCCGAGCACCACGGCGAGCCGCTTGGGCGTGAGGCGCGCGCCGCGTCCGCTGACGAAGCCGCTCATGACGGCACCGCACTTCGCACGCCGCCGCTCATGACGACACCGCAATTCGCCCGCCGCTCATGACCACACCGCAATTCGCGCGCCGCCGCTCATGACGGCACCGCAAATCGCGCGCCGCTCGGCAATTCACCGACGTGGATCGCGAGCTCGAACGCCTTGTGCGCCGCCGCCGATGCGAGGACCTCTGCCGGCGCACCGTTGGCGGCGAGCATGCCATTGGCGACGAGCCACATCGTGCCGCCGTGACGAAGCGCGAGATTGATGTCGTGGGTGACGACGACCGCCGCGCCGCCCGCGTTGCAATGGCCGCTCAGCATCTCGAATACGGCGCGGGCGTGTGCCGGATCGAGTCCGGCGGTCGGCTCGTCGAGCAGCAGCGTCTTCGCGCCCTGGCAGACCGCCTGCGCGAGGATCACCCGGCGTGCTTCGCCGCCCGATAGCTCGTCGAAGCGCCGCGTCGCCAGTGCCTCGACGTCGCACGTCTTCATCGCCGCGTGGGCCGCGGCCATGTCTGCCTCCGACGGCAACCCGAGCCCGCGTTGGTTCGCATAGCGGCCGAGCAGCACGATTTCCTCGACGAGAAACGGAAACGCGAGCTCGTACTGCTGGGGCAGATACGCCATCTCGCGCGCGATCACCCGACGGGCAACCCGCGCTGGATCGTGGCCCATCACCCGCACCGTACCTGCGCTCGGCGCGACAAACCCGGCGAGCGCACGGAGCAGCGTCGTCTTGCCAGCGCCGTTTGGCCCGACGATGACCACCATCTCGCCCTGCGCAACGCTCGCACTCACACCATGCACGACAGTGCGACCGCCGAGCGCGACATCTACCTGGGCGAGTTGGAGCCACACGGAGCGCTTTTACCAAGTAGCAACGTCTGCGGAAACGCGGTAGCCAAGAGACTCGTGCGTCGCCGTAACGATCGCGTCGTCATGAACCTGCCGGTCGAGGTGATCACCAGCGGGAAGAAAGTGCGCGCGGTCTCGCAGGACCTGTCGCCGATGGGCATGTTTATCCGCCTGTCGCCGCCGCTGCCCCCAGGCACGGTGATCCAGATCGTCATTTCACCGAACGGGCACCGTCAGGTGATTACCGGCCAGGTCACGCATGCGCTCAACGATATCGAGGCGCGCACGCTGGGTCGGTTCCCAGGCAACGGCGTCATGTTCCGCGAGGCGATGCGACCGAGCGAACAAGCGTTCCTCGATGCGGTCAGCCGGCTGCTCGAGAGCCACGCGGCGGCGCGGCCGCACGCCGACCTACGCATCCTCGTCGCCGATCCACAGACCCGCATCCTCGAGCGGTTGTCGACCGCGCTCGGTAGCGCCGGCTTTCTCGTCGCGACCGCGACCAACGGCATCGAAGCGATCGGCGCGTGTCTGTCGAAGACGCCCGACGTCGCATTGATCGAGCGCGACATGCCGGTCGTCGACGGACTTCACGTGCTCCAGGAGATGGGCCGCCACGGTCCGCTGGCGAGCGTGCCGGTGATGATGATGTCGGCGAACGCGACCGACCTCGCGCGCCTGCAGGCGTTCCAGCTCGGTGCCGCCGATTTCATTCCCAAACCGTTCACGGTCCTCGAGGTGATCCTGCGTGCGCGACGCTGGGCACGCGTGAGTCAGCACGATACCGAGCGCGTCGTGCTGCGCGGCACGCTCGCCGAGATCAACTTGCCGACGCTGCTCCAGATGTTCGAGCAGGAGAAGAAGACCGGCCAGCTGTCGGTCACGAGCGACCAGCTCGTCGCGTGGATCGATTTCGCGAGCGGTCAGATCGTGCGAGCGCGCTCGTCGGAGGTTCACGGCTCCGCGCGCGACATCGTGCTCAAGGTGCTCGACTGGAAGCACGGCTTCTTCGAGCTCACCGCGGGCGCGCCGACGCCGGGCACGGTCGAGATCGACGCCACGGTCACGCATCTGTTGCTCGAGCACGCGCGGCTACACGACGAAGCAGCTCGCGAGGGCTCGCACGGCAACGGACGGGCGGACGAGAGCTAGCTCGCGGCGAGTAGCTCGCGAGGGCTCGCACGGCAACGGACGCGCGGACGAGAGCTAGCTCGTTGCGAGTAGCTCGTCTCGCAGCTCGGTCAGCACGTAGCCGAGCAGGTTCTTGCCCTTCCACTGCTTCGGATCCTTCGCGCGCGGATCGTTGGCGCCAAGGCCGATGCCCCAGATCCGATCGAACGGGCTCGCTTCGACCATGAGCGTGCCCTTCGTCGCCAGCAGTTTCGCGAGCAGCTCCGGGTTCTGGGTGAACTTGGCGCGATTGCCGTCCTTGATGATGCGCATGCGTTCGCGCTCCCACACGGCGCCGTCGAAGTCCTTCACCTTGCGACCGAGCGCCTTGTGCGTGCGCGGATGATCGGCCGCGAGGATCTCGGCTGCGATCGCGGCATCGCCGAACAGCACGGCCTTGCCATGCATCATGAACTGCTCGGCGCAGTTGAACGTCACGCCATCCACTGCGAAGCGACAGCGGTGCCACTGCGAGAACGGCGACGCCTCGGTGAAGAAGAACGTGAATTCCATGGTGTAAAGACTACACGAACACGCTGGCGCGGCAACACCGACGGAGATCCCGGTCCGGAGCGCCGCAGAATCGTTGCTCGATACGCTACTTGATGGCCTCGGCCAGGGCGGCCAGCGCCTGCTTCACCCGCGGCGATGGTCCGCGCAAGAACGCGTGGTCCATCAGGCGCACGCGGTTGTCGCGCACGGCCGTCACGTCGACTTGCTTCCACGCCGCGGCCTTGCGTGCCTCGTTCTTGTCGTATGACAGATCGATGATCACCTCGGGGTCACCGCTGATCACTTCCTCCAGCGAGATCTTCGGATAGCGCACGCCTGACGCAGCGAGCACGTTGTTCCCGCCGACGACCGCGAGCAGCTCGTCGACCCAGCTGCCCGGGCCAGCCGCGACGAGATTGCCGAGCCCGCCTGATTCACGATCGATGATGACGAGCACGCGCGGATGTTTTGCGGGGCGCGCGGCCGCTGCGGCATCGAGCTCGTGCTCGATCTCCTCGACGACGGCGTCCGCTTGTTTCGCGCGTCCGAGCTTGGCACCGACGGTGCGCAGGCAGTCCTTGACGTCGGGTAGCGCGTGCATCTTGCAGTCGGCCGTGGCGAGCCCGTGGTCGTGCAGCGAGCCCGCGACCTGGCCGTGGATGTCGTCGACGATGACCAGCGTCGGCGTGAGCTGGACGATGACCTCGAGGTTCGGCGCGAGGAACGAGCCGACCTTGGGTAACGCCTTCACTTCATCGGGATAGTCCGAGTACTCGTCGACCCCGACGAGCTCCTTGGTCGCGCCGAGCGCTGCGACGATCTCGGTCGCCGATGGCATGAGTGACACGATGCGCGACTGCGCCGATGGTGCCGGTTCGCGTTTGCTCCCACAGCCCAGGAGAACGGCAAGGATGATCAGGGCGCAGCGCATATGCTGTCGGTAGCACAGGCTGGTATCGTCGTGCCGTGCCTGAGACCGACCTCAAAGGGACCGTGCTCGACGGTCGCTACCAGGTCATCGAGCCGATCGCCGAAGGCGCGATGGGCAGCGTTTGGCGCGGCGAGCGGGTGAAGCTCGGCCGCGCGGTCGCGATCAAGATCATGCACCAGGAGCTCCCAGACGAGCTCGCGAGCCGCCAGCGCTTCGAGCGCGAAGCCAAGCTCATGGCGCTGCTCGAGCACCCGAATTGCGTGTCGGTGATCGATTTCGGCGTCCACGAGGACAAGCCGTTTCTCGTGATGGACCTCGTGCGCGGCACGAGCCTGATCGAGATCCTCGACAAGCAGGGCCACCTCGACGTCGCGAAGAGCAGCGACATCATTCGCCAGGTGCTGTCCGGGCTCGCGCACGCGCACGAGCGCGGCATCGTTCACCGCGACATCAAGCCTGCGAACATCATGATCACGGAGAAGGCGGGGCTCGGCCAGCAGGTCCGCATTTTGGACTTCGGCCTCGCGCGGATGCAGGAAGCGACGGGCACGAAGCTGACGACGGGCATCGTCGTCGGTACGCCGAACTACATGGCGCCCGAGCAATGCAAAGGCGGCGATATCGACGCGCGCACCGATCTCTACGCGTGCGGCGTGGTGCTGTTCGAGATGCTCACCGGGCGGAAGCCGTTCATCGCGGACGATCCGATCCAGGTCGTTCGCAAGCACCTGCTCGAGAAGGCGCCGACGATGGCGTCGCTCACCAACACCGATTTCGGCGAGCTCGAGGCCGTGGTCGCCAAGGCGCTCGCAAAGTCGCCGAATGATCGGTTCGCGTCGGCCGTCGACATGGCGAAGGCCGTCGAATTGGCGTCGAGCAACGCGACGAAGACGAGCGCCGCAGCGCTGTATTCGCGCGCGGTGCCGACGGGCGGGCCGGCGATCGGAAATCAGCAAGCGACGATGTCGGGCTGGAACGTGCCGCAGGACGGGCAGTCCGCGGCGCCACCGCAAAGCTATCCGCCGCCACCGGAAGGCTACCCGCCACCACCGCAAGGCTATCCGCCGCCACCGCAAGGCTACCCACCGCCACCGCAAGGCTACCCGCCGCCAGCGCAAGGCTACCCGCCTCCGCCGCAAGGTTATCCGCCTCCGCCGCAAGGCTATCCACCTCCGCCGGTCGCTGCGCCGCCATCGGTCGCTGCGGCCGGTGCGGCACAGCCCGTCGCGCCATTGCCTTCGGTCGGTGCGGCCGGTGCGGCCGGTGCGGCCGGTGCGGCTCCGTCGCCCATCGCATCATCGGCGCCAGGCGCTGCAGTCGTTGCACCGCCGCCCGTCGGTGCGCCGCGCATGCCGACGCCAGCTGCCGGAGCACGAGCCGTTCCGCCGCCGCGCGGAGCGACGCCGGCTGCCGGAGCACGAGCGGTCGCTCCGCCGCCACGCGGGGCGACGCCGGCCGCCGGTTCGCCAGCTGCGCCGCCAGCAGGAGCGACGCCGGCCGCGGGTTCGCCAGCAGGAGCGACGCCGGCCGCAGGAGCACGAGCCGTTCCGCCGCCGCGCGTGCCGACTCCAGCCGCCGGAGCGCCGGTCGCGCCGGGCGACGTGCACAG
>DASUFX010000685.1:0-3941 GCA_036274355.1 Kofleriaceae bacterium
CGGCGCCGCGGCGATCAACGTGCCGGCGTCAGGCTGGTTGCTCATCTGCACCGCGCTGCTCGCGACATTCCTCGGCCTCGGCAAGCGCGCACACGAGCTAGCGTGGGCCGAGCGCACGGGCCAGGCGCACGAGACCCGCGCGTCGCTCGCCGGCTACAACATTCCGGTCGTCCGCGGCGCGATGTTCGTGATCGGCCTCGTCACCTGCATCGCGTACCTCGGCTACACCGTCGACAAGCACACGATCGCGTACTTCCATACCGACGAGCTGCCCTACTCCTCGCCGTTCGTGTTGCTCGGCATCCTGCGCTTCCTGTCGCTCGCGCTCTGGAACCCGAGCGAGGAGTCGCCGACCGAAGCGATGCTGAAGGATCCGTGGTTCCTTCTGAACCTGGTCGCTGCCGCCGCGACCGTCCTCTACATCATTTACCGCTGATTGCGGCTACGGCTTCACGCCTGCTGCTGCGCCGGCTCGGCGCGGCCGAGGATGCGATCGATCTCGGCGCCTAGCTGTTCGGCCGTGTACGGCTTCTCGAGGAAGCCGTCGGCGCCGGTGTCCAGCAGGTCCTGCGCGGCGAGATCGGCGGCGTAGCCCGACACGAGCAGTACCGGCGTGCGGCCGAGCTTGCGCAGCGCGCGGTAGGTGGTCGGCCCGTCCATCTTCGGCATCATCATGTCGAGCAGCACGAGCACGACTTCCTTCTGGCGCTGCTTGTAGACCTCGACCGCCTGCTCGCCGTCGGCGGCGGTCACCGCGGTGAGACCGAGCTGCTCGACGAGGCGCGCGGTCGCGGTGCGCACGACGGGCTCGTCATCGACGACGAGCACGACACCGCGGTTGCGCGGCCGCGACTTGGCATCGGATGCCGGCAGCGCCGGGCTCGCCTCGCTCGCCGGGATGTAGATCGTGATCGTCGTGCCGCTGCCGACCGCGCTGTCGAGCGTGATCGAGCCACCGTGCGCCTGGACGGCGCCGAACACCATCGCGAGGCCGAGCCCCGTGCCCTTGCCGACCGGTTTCGTCGTGAAGAACGGCTCGAACGCGCGCTTCCTGGTCTCGGCATCCATGCCGGTGCCGGTATCCTTGATCACGAGCTTCGCATAGCGGCCGGGCGCCAGGCCGTCGACTTGCCCGGCGGAGACTTCGACCTCGTCGGTCGTGATCGTGACCGTCTCGCTCAGCGCGTCCTTCGCGTTGAGGCACAGGTTGAGCAGCACCTGCCCGAGCTGCGCCGGATCGCCATCGATGATCGTCGGCGGACCATCCGTACGCGTGACCGTGATGCTCTTGCCGAGCGTGCGCTCGAGCAGAGGCATCATGTCATCGAGCACCGAGTGCAGCAGGATCGGGCGGCGGCGGTACGCACCACGGCGCGAGAACGCGAGCAGGCTGCGCGTGAGTGCGGCGCCGCGCTCGGCTTCCTGGCGAATGCGTGCGAGGTCGGCGCGCACGTGTTTGTCCTTGGCCTCGGCGTAGAGGACCTCGGCGAACGCGAGAATGCCGCCGAGGATGTTGTTCATGTCGTGTGCGAGGCCAGCGGCCAGCGTGCCGACGGCGTCCAGGCGTTGCGCGTGGACGAACTGATCGCGGAGCTTCTCGCTCTCGGCTTGCGCGCGTTTGCGTTCGTCGAGCTCGAGCGCGAGCTGCTTCGCGGTGTTCTCGACATCGAGCCGGTGGGTCTCGGCGGCGATCGTCCAGCGGCGCACCCAGATCTGCATGATGAGCGCGATCACCCAGAGGCCGACGACACCGGTCGGATAGATCGGCGCGTCGCCCGCGACGAGCGAGAGCGGTACGCCGATCGCGACGACCGGGACGGTGACCAGCAGCGTCCAGACGGTGTCGACCATCAGCGCGGCGGTCGCCATCTCGATCATGAGCGGCAACACGAGCGTCGCGTTGTCGGTGATGACGTAGGACGACAACGTGTTGATCGGCGTGACCAGCCAGACCATCGCCGCGACGACGTGGACGAACCGGCTCGGGATCATCCGGCGGCGCAGCGCGACGTACAGCGTGATCGCGAACGTCAACATCGCGCCGTTGATGAAGAGCACCGATGCGGGCAGCGGGATGCCAATCGGCGCGCTCATGAACAGCGCGAGCAAGATGCCGCCGATGACGATCGGCACGAAGATGCGGAGGCGGTCGAACGCGATCTGTTCGAGCTGGCGTTCTACTTCAGGTCGTAAACGCCGCCGCCGCCCCCCGATCATTTGCGCCGCTTTTCGCGAAGTGCTTCGAGTCTGGCGGCAAGCTCGCACTCGAACCCGGAGTCACCCGGCTCGTAGATCGTCACGCCCACCAACTCGTCCGGCAGATAATCCTCCGGCACGTACGCCCCTTCGAAGTCGTGAGGATATTTGTAACCCTCGCCGTGCCCTTGCGCGCGTCCGGCGGCGTTGGAACCGGGCCGCAATTGTTTCGGGACCGGCAACGCACCGTGCTCTTTGACGAGCTTCCGCGCGTTGGCGTAGGTCGTGAGCGCGCGGTTCGACTTCGGCGCGAGCGCGAGATAGGTCACCGCTTGGGTCAGCGGCAGTACACCTTCGGGTAACCCGACGAGCTCGAACGCCTGTAGCGCGGCGGTCGCGACGACGAGCGCCTGCGGGTCCGCGTTGCCGACATCTTCGGCGGCAAAGATCACCATCCTGCGAAACACGAAGCGCGGGTCTTCGCCGGCCTCCAGCATGCGCGTCATCCAATAGACCGCAGCGTCTGGATCCGAGCCCCGCATGCTCTTGATGAATGCAGAGACGACGCCATAGTGCTCGTCGCCCGCCTTGTCGTAGAGCAGGCTCTTACCTTGGGCGGCTTCCGCGACATGTTGCGCAGTGATCGCGCCGTTGTCACCCGCGAGCGACGCAGCAACTTCGAGCACCGAGTAGAGGCGCCGCGCATCACCAGCGGCGGCGGCCACCACTTGCGCTGTGACCTCGGGATCGATCGTGAGGTTCATCGGGCCGAGTCCGCGCTCGCGGTCGGCGATCGCGCGCGTGACGAGACCTGCCAGCTCGTCATCGGCAAGCGCTTCGAGCCGCACGATGCGGCAGCGCGACAACAGCGCGGCCACGACGCCGAAGCTCGGGTTCTCCGTGGTCGCGCCGATCAGCGTGACGGTGCCGGCTTCGACATGCGGGAGCAGCGCGTCCTGCTGCGTCTTCGAAAACCGATGGATCTCATCAATGAACAGCAGCGTGCGCGCGCCGAATTGATCGCGGCGCTCACCGGCTTTGGCGATCGCTTCGCGGACTTCCTTGACGCCAGCTTCGACGGCCGAAAGCGAGGTTAGCTCTGCCTTCAACGTCTCGCCGAGCAGGCGGGCGAGCGTGGTCTTGCCGCTGCCGGGCGGTCCCCACAGGATCAGTGACGGAATGGCGCGCCCCGGGGCGAGGTTGGACAGAATGCGGCCCGGACCGACCAGATGCGCTTGCCCGACGAGCTCGTCGAGCGAGCGCGGTCGCATCCGCTCGGCCAATGGCTGGCCGACCTGACGCTTACGTGCGCTTTGCGCGAAAAGGTCCATAGTACTGGCCGATTTATACACACATGTGGCCCTGCGACCACGCGCCCACAACCTGGGGACACTACACCCGGCAAATCGACCGTCCGGCTAGGCGCGACGATCCACGATTTCGATTCCTTAACCCTACCGTACCCGTGGCATGGGCCCTGCTATTTGCCTGGTCATGCTGCTCGAGACCGTCTTTCAGTATCGCACCCTGCTAGGGAAGTGCGATCTGGGCTGCGGTCTCGATTGGGACGAGATCGATGCCGTCCAACGCATCGAGAATGCGTTCGCAGCCGACCGCAAGGACGGCCGTAAGTTCCGTCGTCAGGTCGTCGAGCTCGTCGGCATCATGCGCGGCGACATGATCAATGACCGCGTCGATGTGATCGAGATCGGGCCAGGCGGCATGGTGTGTCGTGACGCACCCTT
>DASUFX010000686.1:0-7350 GCA_036274355.1 Kofleriaceae bacterium
GGCGGCGCGCCGGGCGACTGGTAGTTCTTCGACCGCGCGTAGTACCGCATCGCCTCGTTGACGAGGTAGTCGATAGAGCAATCGAAGTCGTTCGCCATTTGCTCGAACGTCTCCCAAAGCACGTCGCGGCAATAAAAGTGCCGCATCGTCTTCTTGCTCTGATCCATTCGCGGGTTACTCCTAGACAGTCCGCGCCAACGCCAGCTCCCTCTCCCGAGGCGACTTCTACCTTACTACATCGTCCCGAAAGACGCGAGGAAGCGGGCTATTTGGACGGCTTGCCGAGCTGGGTCGACAGCTCTTTTGCGCGCTGCCCCAAAGTGGGCTCCGGCTTACCCGAACCGTCCCCCCAAAACCCGACGAGCTTCTCCCCGCCTCCCTTCACGGACGCGATCTTGGGCGCATCCTCGACGGATTTCATGGCGGCGAGGGTCTCGACCGCGACCCAGCGGGCGATCAGGCTCTGGTCGCCCAGGAGATCGCGCAAGCTTGCGAGGACTTGGTCGCGGGGCTCGAGCTTGGAAATACCCAGGACCACGGAGCCGGCGAGACTCTCCTTCTCATAAGGCTGGTTGGGCATGGCGCGGACAACGTCCTTGATCGCCTTTGCGCCACCGCACTTGAGCGCGTGGTCCGGCCCCATGTACCGGAACATCGGGTCTGCATGTGGGTGTGGAATCATCGCCAAAAGCGGCGGCAAGCACTGCGGCGGACCGACTGAACGGATGAGCGCCACTGCCGAGTTGGCGGCCGCGCCGGGCATGCGGTCGTCCTGGGCGACCTTGGCGAGCTCGTCGAGGTTCGGGGTCAGCGCCGGCCCCGGCTCGACCACATCAAACAAGCCCTCCGGGTTCACGTAGGCACGGTAGAGCGCGCCCATCGCACGGGTCGATAGCGACTTGTCGCCGCGATCCATGCGCGCGATGTCGAGGATGTATTTGACGGCTTCCGGATCGCCCGTGACCGCGACGGCGAGCATGAGCTCGTCGCCGATGCGCTTCTTCGACGTCTCCTGGCCGGGCGACGCGATGATGCCGTTCACGACGGCCATCATCTTCTTCGCGGCCGGCGCTCCGATCGTGCGCATGACCATCGCACCGAGAAACGCGCCCGAGTTCGCGCGTCCCTCGTACGACGGCACCGCGTACCAATCGATCAGATAGCCGTCGATCTGCGTACGCACGGCTGGGTCGGCGTACTTGCGAATTACTACGAGTGCGTCCTTCGCCTGCGTCTGTTGCGGCGCCGGCCTCAGCATCTCACCTTCGATGCGTGCGATCTCCCACAGCCGCGGCGCGAGCTTGCCGATCACCGCAGTGCGCCGCTGCGCATTCATGTGATCGAGCTCCGCCTTCACCTCGTTGTCGCGGCCGGTTTTCACCATGACCGCGGCGGCGTGCGCCGACAGATCAGCGTCGAGGCCGTCGTTGAGAAAGGCTGCCTTCAGCTTGGCCGGGCCCTTCTGCGTGGCGGCCCATTTTTCGATGTTCTCGTGAGTGGGCTTCTCGCACCCCACCGCAAACCACGCGACGAGAGCGATCGGTACAAGGCGCGACAACATGGCGGCAGCTTATCCCGGTGATACGTTTCGCGCGATGTCTCGCGTGACCTGCCTGGCGGTGCTGTGCGCCCTGCACGCGAGTGCGTTCGCGTCACCGGGCGGCGATCCGACGCAAGGTCGCGCCGTGTTCACCGGCGCGGCGACCGCGAATCCGACGTCGATCGAGATCAATCCGGCGGCGCTCGGCCTCGGTAGTCGGAACGAGATGTACTTCGCGGCCACCGGCACACTCGATCACCTCTCGATCGATCTGAGCAGGTTCGACATCAACACCGGAACGTTCTCGCCGGGTGAGCCGGTCAGCGGCAATCTGCTGTCGCCCGGTGGGATGGTCGCCGGCGTCTGGCACAGCGGCGTCAACGGCCGCGTCACGCTCGGCGTCGCGGTGTCGACGTCGCCGGCAGAGGGCTGGCTCGAGGACAAGAACGCGCTGCGCTACTTCACGCTCGGCGGCTCGTACCGCACGTTAGCGCCGTCGATCGCGAGCAGCTTCAAGCTGTCGGGCCGCGTGCACCTCGGCATCGGCCTGTCGGTCCACACCTCGTTCATGCGTCTGAAATTCGCGCGCGATGCGGCGCTCGCCGCTGGCCGCGATCCGGTGCTCGGTATCGGCAGCGACTGCGGCGGCTCGCCGTGTGGCATCGGGAATCCTGACGCAACCCAGCGCTATACCGTCGATGTCCGCTCGGACTACGTCGCGCTCGACAACGTCGTCGGCACGCTCGGCGTCGTCGTCCGGCTCGCGAAAGAGACCTGGCTCGGCATCAGCTATCACACGCCACCCGGGCTGTCGGTGCAGACCGAGCTCAGCGGCACGATGGACGTCGTCAAGGCGCCGCGCGACGGCGGAGGTACGGTCACCGGCGGCGCGACGGTCTACTTGTCGCAGCCCGCGAGCATCGACGCAGAGCTCACGTCGCGACTTCCCGCGAATCTCGATCTCCACGTCGGGCTGCGCTGGGAAGATTTGTTCCGGCTCCAGGCATACGACGCGCGGGGCTACGGTTCGAAATTTCCGAGCGCGGGGATTCCCGAACAGCAGCTGCGAGTCCGCGGGTTTTACGACCAATCGTGGCCCGCGCGCTTCCGCACGATGGGGGCGTGGGCGGGCATCGAGCAAACCGAGCGCGATTTCCCACTGAACGTTGGCGCTCGCATCGGCTTCGAGACTGCGTCGCTGCCGGATGACAGGACGTCGCCGATGACGATCGCGCCGATGTCGGCCACGGTCGACACGGGACTGCAATACCGCATCACCCGCGATCGCGATGTGATACCGCAGGTCTATCTGCTCGTAACGTACGGGCTGCAGTACTTCCCGCGCGTGCACGTCACCGACAGCGCGTTCGATCCACGCGACGCGATTGCCTGCTACGACTCGAACCACGACTATTCGACCAACGCCTGCGAAGCAGTCCGTAACGGCTATGCCATCGACACCGGCGTCGGTGATTACCACCGGATCCAGCAAGCAGCGCGGATCGCAGTTCGTCTGACCTGGTGACCTCATGAACGCGCCGCCCATCGTGGTGTACGGAGCAACCGGCCTGATCGGCGGGCGCGTGTGCGCAGCGCTCGACGCCGTGGACGTACCGTTCATCGCGGCAGGTCGGAGACGCGCCGCGCTCGAGAAAGTGTCGACGCTCGTCGGCGCCACCGACTGGCGCGTGGCCGAGCTCGAGCACGACGCGCTCGTCGCCGCGTTCAACGGTGCCGCCGTCGTCGTCAACTGCGCGGGTCCGCTCGCCGAGGTCGCAGAGCCCGTGCTGCTCGCGACGCTCGCCGCGGGCGCTCATTATGTCGACCTCGGCGGCGATCAGCTCGCGATCCATGCGTTGTTCGAGCGTCACGACGCAGCCGCGCGCAAAGCCGGGCGCGTCGTCGTGCCGGGATGCGGGCTCAACTGCGCGATCGGCGACTGGGCGAGCGCGTGGGCCGCGATGAACGTATGCGGCGTGCACGACGAAGGCGACATCGTGCGGCATGCGCCCGCAACGCGGCTCGCGGAAGACAAGCCGCTCGACGAGATCGCGGTCAGCTACATCTTCGACGATCTCGTGCTGTCGCCGAGCAGCCAGAAGGCGGTGTTCGGCAATCTCCACAGCCGCGGTCTCGTGTGGCACCGCGATCGTTGGGAGCACGTCGCGCAGGCGGCGGAGCGGCGCAAGGTCAATGCGGGTCCCGCGATGGGAGGCCAGCGCGACGCGGTGTCGTTCCCCGGCGGCGACGTCATCACGGTGCCGCGTCACGTCGCTGCGCGCTCGGTGCAGACGTTTGTATCGACGACACGCAGCACGGCCGCGACTGCGGCGTTGCGTTTGCTCGCGCGCGCGATGCCACTGGTGCCGAAGCGCGCGACCGAATTGCTCGCACCGTATCAGCCGCACGAGGAGGATTACGCGCGTACGCGGTTTGCCGTGATCGCGCAAGCGAGACGCGGCTTCGCTGCGGCGCAGGTCGTCGTCAGCGGCGACGATCAGTATCGTGCGAGTGCTGGTATCGCTGCATGGGTCGCACGCACGCTCGTGTCGCGCGGCGCAGGACCGATCGGCATGCGTGCACCGAGCGAGCTGTTCCGCCCAGAGCCGGCGCTGCGCCAAGTCGGTGAAACGATCGGGCTCAGCATCGAGCCGAGTTTCGGCTGACGTCCGCACCGGCTGCTGACGTGGTATCAACGATCAATGTCGATGTCGTCGTGGCAACTCGAGGCCGAAGCTCCGACCGGCCGCGGTGTCACGGTTCGTCGTTATCGCATGGGCAACGGCCTCGGCTTGATCGCTGCGATCGATCGTCGCGCGCCGATCGTCGCGCTGCAAACCTGGTATCGCGTCGGCTCGCGCCACGAGCGACCGGGCGCGACCGGCATGGCGCACCTGTTCGAGCATCTGATGTTCGGCCAGACCGAGAAGCTGCCACCCGGCGAGTTCGATCGGCTCGTCGAGCGCACCGGCGGCGAGTCGAACGCCGCGACCTGGGTCGACTGGACGTACTACCGGTTGTCCCTGCCCGCGCGCGATCTCGAGCTCGGCATCAAGCTCGAATCCGAGCGCATGCAGCACCTCGTGCTCGAACCGACGCCGGTCGAAGCCGAGCGCGACGTCGTGACGAACGAACGCCGCGAGCGCGTCGAAGATGACGTCGACGGCTGGCTCGACGAGCAGCTGATGGCGCATGCGTTCACCGAGCATCCGTATCGTTGGCCGACGATCGGCTGGATGGAAGACATCCGCGCGCTCGCGCTGCCCGATATCCGCGCGTTCTATCGCACGTGGTACGCGCCGAACAACGCGACGATCGTGTGCGTCGGCGACTTCGACGACGAAAAGCTGCGCGAGCTAATCGCGCAGCACTACGGCCACATCGAGCCGGCGCAACTGCCAGACGTGGCGCGAATCGTCGAGCCCGAGCAAACCAAGGAGCGGATCGTGCGTGCGCCGAAGCCGATCGCGACCGACCGGTTGCTCGTCGGCTACAAGGCGCCCGGCCAGGATGACCCGGACTGGGCCGCGCTCGAGATCGTGTCGACGCTGCTCGCCGGCTGTCCGTCGGCGCGGCTGCACCGCAAGCTCGTGATCGAGAAGGAAGCCGCATCGTCGGTCGATGCGCAGCTGACGCCGTTTCGCGATCCGTCGCTGCTCCGCCTCGCGGTCACGACTGCGCGCGGCCACAACGCCGACGAGATCCTCGAGACGATCGATCACGAGATCGCAGCGCTCGTCGAGACGCCACCGAGTGCAAAGGAAGTCGAGAAGGCCAAGGCGCTCGCGGAAACGGATTTCTGGAGCTCGCTCGTCGACGTCGACGGCAAGGCCGAGGCGTTCGGGCACTACGAGACTGCGCTCGGCGACTTCCGCAAGCTCACCGTGATCGCCGAGCGGCTCACGCAAGTCACCGCCGACGATGTCGCGCGTGTCGTGCGCACGTACCTGATGCCGATGAAGCGCACGATCGTGATCGCCGAGCCCGAGAGCGACGAAGGGGACGAGGAGTGAGCAGTCCCGTTGTTATCGTCGAGGCGTCACCCGATACGCCGCTCGTCTGGTTCGATGTCGCGATTCGCGGCGGCGCGGCAGCAGACCCCGTTGGCGTCGAGGGCCTGCATCGCCACGCAGCATTGCTCGCACGCCGTGGTGCCGGCTCGCGCGACCGCCACGCGCTCGACGACACGCTCGATTCGCTCGGCGCCGCCGTCGATATCTCGGTGAGCCGCGATGCGGTCACGCTGTCGGGCCTGTCACTGTCACGACACCTCGATGCCGTGATCGATCTCTGCGCCGACATCCTCGCGGAACCGCGGCTGTCGGAAGACGAGCACGCGCGTCTGTTGCGCGAAACGCCGCAGGTGCTCGACGAGATCCGCGACGACGATAGCGCGCTCGCGACGCGCTGGTTTGACTGGGTGTGCTCGCCCGGTCACCCGTATGGCCGCACGTCGCTCGGCACCGAGAGCTCGCTCGAAAAGATCTCGCGGCCCGCGGCGACCGAGTTGTGGAAGCGCGAGGTCGTCTCGAACAACATGGTGATCGGTCTCGCCGGCGACATCGACGACGCGAGCGCCACACGGATCGTACAGCGACTCACCGAGCGCATCCCGACGGGCGCGAAAGCTCCGTACAAGGAAGACCGCAGCGACGAGACCGGGGCGAAACGCGGTCGTCGCGTGATCCTCGTCAACAAATCGGATCGCACGCAGGCGCAACTGCGCATCGGTCATCTCGCGCTGCGCTATGGCCATCCCGACACCGCCGCGCTCGCACTCGCCGAGGCGATATTCGGCGGCATGTTCAGCTCGCGGCTGATGCAGGAGATTCGCGTCAAGCGCGGCTGGAGCTACGGTGCCGGCTGCGCGCTGCGCCGCTCTCGCCTGCCCCACTGGTTCGAGATCTGGACGGCCGCAGCGATCGACGTCGCCGGCCCGGCGGTCGGCCTCATACTCGAGCTGCTCGCCGACTACGCGGCGAACGGCCCGACCGACGACGAAGTCGATTTCGCGCGCAGCTATCTGATCGGCGCGATGCCGTTTCACGTCGCGACCGCGCGCCAGCGCATGCAGCTCGCGGTGCGCGATGCGGTGTTCGAGCTGCCCGCTGGCTACACCGCGGATCTGCCGAAGGCGCTCGGCCAGCTGACCGCCGACGACGTTCGCGCCGCGTGCAAGCGCCACCTGCGGCCCGAAGACGCGGTGACCGTCGCGGTGACGACGGCCGAGAATGCGCAGCAGGCACTCGCCGCTGCCGGCGCCGGTCCGATGACGATCGTCGATCACGACGAATACTGATGCAGCGACGGCTCCGAGCAGGTCTACGGACCGCCAGTGATCGCGTCGACATCGGCGAGGCACTGGTCGTCGAATAGCAGGGACGAGCCGGTGAGCACTTTCTGCTGCGCGAACCGCGCGGCATCCTGCGAGCCGTCGTTCTGCCAGAACATGACGCAGTTCTGATCGTTGCAGTGTGCGCCATGCGGTGCGTCCTTGTGTGGCGCGACCATCGGAATGCCGTTATCGACGAGCCCGATCGAGTGCGCGAGCTCGTGGACCAGCGTCGACTGCTCGACATAGCGGACGACGTTCGGCGCGAGCACGATGTTCGTCGTCTTGATCACGTCCTTGAACATCGTGATCGTGTTGCCGATCGAGATGCCGAGCACGCCGTACTGCACACCATTCTGATCGGCGAAGTGGCCGCTGACGAAGATCACGTAATACGAGCGCCGGGTTTCGGTATCGAACGTCGTGCGGTGCTGCGCGGCGAGCGCGAAGATGTCCTCGACGGTGATCTCTTCGTCGG
>DASUFX010000687.1:0-5644 GCA_036274355.1 Kofleriaceae bacterium
GGGCAAGCGCGTCGTGGTGTCGACGGGGACGCGCGCACTGCAGGATCAGATCGCGCGCCACGACATTCCGCTCCTCCGCACGATCTTGGCGCGACCGTTCTCGGCGGTCGTGCTCAAGGGCGTGGCGAACTACGTGTGTCGGCGGCGGCTCGCCGAGGCAATGTCGCGCGGCGCGAACGAATCGCTGACAGCGCTCCTGGAATGGAGTGAGAGCTCGGAGACCGGCGATCGTGCCGAGGTCGAGTGGCTCGCCGAATCGGCGCCGCTCTGGACCGACGTGACGACAACACCGGATGCGCGCATCGGGCCGCGCTGCCCGTACTTCGAGCGCTGCTTCGTGACGCAAGCGCGCCGGCTCGCCGAGAAGGCCGAGCTGATCCTCGTGAACCATCACCTGTACTTCGCGGACCGCGCGCTGCGTGCCGCGCATCCGGGCGCGCGCGTGCTGCCGGAGCACGATGCGGTGATCTTCGACGAGGCACACCAGCTCGAAGACGTTGCGACCGAGCACTTCGGCGCACGCGTGTCGACGTTCTCGCTGGCGCAGCTCGTGCGCGACGCGCATCTGTCGCTCGCGCGAATGCCGCTGTGGACCGGGCGTGCCGCCGACGACACGATCGCCGCGGTCGAGCGCTCTGGTCTCTCGTTGTTCGCGATGATCCGCAGCGCGCTGATCACCGAGAACGAGTCGCGCATGCCGTTGCCAGCGAGCTTGTTCGATCAGCCGGAGCGCCAGACCGCATGGTTCAAGCTCGACAATGCCCTCGAGGATCTCGCCCGGGTCGCGGAGGCCGAGGCCGAGCCACCGCCCGATGGCGAAGAGACCGAGGACGCAGGTGCGCGTGCGACCCTCAACGGCTTGGCGCGGCGAGCGCGCGAGATGCGCGATGCGCTCGCGGTGATCGCGGAGCAGCGCCAGCGCAGCCATGTCTACTGGGGCGAGGTGAGGCCGAGCGGCACGCTGCTGACCGCATCGCCGATCGAGGTGGGCGACCTCGTGCGCAGGCATATCGTGAGCGCAGGACCGACGCCGATCTTCACGAGCGCGACGCTGGCCGCCGCGGGTGACTTCAGCTACCAGCGCGCGCGGCTCGGTCTCGACGAGCCAGAGGCGTGTAGCGAGCTGCTCGTACCGTCGCCGTTCGACTATGCGAAGCAGGCGATGCTCTACGTGCCACGCGACCTGCCGCCGCCCGCCGACGACTCGTTCTCGGTGACAGCTGCGCAGCGCACACTCGAGCTCCTCGAGATCACGAACGGCCGCGCGTTCCTGTTGTTCACGTCGCATCGCGCGCTACGCGAAGCCGCGACCCGACTCGCCAGCGCGCCGTATCCGCGGCTCGTGCAAGGCGATGCGCCGCGCGCGACGTTGATCGATCGCTTCCGCGCAACACCCGGCGCCATCCTCTTGGGCACGAGCTCGTTCTGGGAGGGCATCGATGTCCCCGGCGATGCGCTCAGCCTCGTGGTCATCGACAAGCTCCCATTTTCCCCACACACCGATCCATTGATTGCGGCGCGCATGCAGGCGTGCGCCGAGGCGAACCAGGATCCGTTCCAGACCATCCAGCTGCCCGCCGCAGCGATTGCGCTCAAGCAGGGCTTCGGCCGCCTCATTCGCCGCCGCGATGACCGCGGGATTGTCGCGATTCTGGATTCGAGGATCGTGACGCGCACCTACGGCCGCGTGTTTATCGAGACCTTGCCGAGTGGGCTCCCACGCACATCCGCGCTCGAGCAAGTTAAGCGTTGGTGGCAGACGCCACCGAGCTAGACTTGGCTGTGGTCGTCTTGATGATTCTCGCCGGCTTCTTTGCGGGATCGGTCCCGTTCGGCGTGATCGTCGCGAAGCAGCGCGGAGTCGACATCCGCAACAAAGGCAGTGGCAACATCGGCGCCACCAACGTCGGCCGCGTGCTCGGCGTCAAGGACGGCTTGCTCGTGCTGGTCCTCGACTCGATGAAGGGCTGGCTCATCACGTTCGCCGCTTCGCGGTTCGATGGCGATCCGTGGGTCGTGGTCGCGACCGGATTTGCCGCGGTCCTCGGTCACTGCTTCTCGCCGTGGCTCGGCTTCAAGGGTGGCAAGGGCGTCGCCACCGCACTGGGCGTGTTCATCGTCGTGTCGCCCGCACTCGCGCTGGTCGCGGTGTCCGTGTTCCTCGTCGTCGCCGGCCGCACGCGGATTCCAGCGCTCGGCTCGCTCGGCGCGGTCACCTCGGCGACGATCTACGCATTCGTGACGAGCGCACCGACGCCGGTCGAGCTACTCGCGCTCGCGACGTCGCTGCTGCTTGTCTACACGCATCGCGTGAACCTGGCGCGGCTCTACCACGAGGACTGAAGCAGCTCGAGCTCCTGGGCAGCGACGCGCTGCACGAGCGCGCCGAGCGTGTCGTGCGAGCCGGGAAGAATCGTCTCCGCACCGACGAGATCGACGAGCGGCTGCAGCGCGAACCGTCGTTCGCCGAGACGCGGATGCGGCACCTCGAGCTCGGGTGTAAGTATCACGCGCGAGCCCCACACGAGCACGTCGAGATCGATCGTGCGCGGTCCCCAGCGTACCTCGCCGCGCCGATCGCGCCCGAGCAGCCGCTCGATCTCGAGCACGGTCGCCATCACCTCGCTCGCGATCGCACCTCGCCAGCGCACGCGGATCGCCGAGTTCAGAAACGACGCCTGCGCGGGTCCGATCGGTGCGGTGCGATAGAGCGCCGCGCTCTTGACGTCGCCGAGCTGCGCGAACGCTTCGCGTGCACGAACGAAGCGCTCGATGATCGCAGGCTCGCCGCCGACGTTGCCGCCGAGCCCGATCACGAGCGCGTCGTCAGCGAGCATCGTTACGGCCGAGCGATCACCGGATTGGTCAACACGCCGATGCCCTCGATCTCGACCTCGACGACGTCACCGGGCTGAAGCGGACCGACGCCGCTCGGCGTACCGGTCGAGATCACGTCGCCTTCTTCGAGCGTCATGTGCTGACTGCAGAACGAGATCAGCGTCGCGACATCGAAGATCAGATCGCTGGTCGACGAGTCTTGTTTGACGACGCCGTTGACGCGCGTCGTGATGCGCAGGTTCGTCGGATCGAGACCGGGGACGATGCGTGGCCCCATGGGGCAAAAGGTGTCGAACCCTTTCGCGCGCGTCCACTGCCCGTCTTTTTTCTGTAGATCGCGCACGGTCACGTCGTTCACGCAGACGTACCCCTTCACGTATTCGAGCGCCTGCTCCCGCGTGACGCGGTGCGCGCGCTTGCCGATCACGACGCCGAGCTCGCCCTCGTAATCGACGCGTTCGTACCCAGGCGGGCGATGAATCGGCATGCCATCGGCGATGATTGCCGTCGGTGGCTTCAAGAACATGAGCGGTTCCTCGGGGATCCCTTTGCCCATCTCCGCAGCGTGTGCGCGGTAGTTCTGGCCGATGCCGATGATCTTGCTGGGGCGAAGCATGGCGGGAAAGGTAGGACACCTGAGCCGCCGTGTCATTGATCGATACCGTTGCGCCCCGTACAATTTACGGCGATGGGCCGGGCTCCAAATCCTGGAGGGCCACAACGTGTAACCGCCCACGTTGTGCCGAGGGCGAAGCCTTTCCCCGACAGCGAAGAAGAAGAGAAAACGACCATCGAGTCGCAGTGGGAAGACGAAGCGAGCACGACGGTCGAGCAGGGTGATGTCGCGGACAAGATTCGATCGCTCGTCGAACCGCGCCGCGAGATCACGAGCACCGGCGCCGGACCGGTCGATGAACCGACGGTAGACGATCAGCACGCGCAGATGTCTGCGATCACGCCGGTTCGCGATGTCGCGCGCCTGGCGATCACGCAAGGTAACGACGCCGGCACCGAGATCGAGATTCGTCCGGGCAAGGCGTACACGATCGGCCGCGCGATCGACAACGACGTCGTGCTCACCGACATCGCGGTCTCGCGCAAGCACTTCGATCTGCGCTTCGAAGATGCCGCGTGGGTGATCGTCGATCGCGGCTCGGGCAACGGCACCGTCGTCAACGGCAACCTCGAAGACAACCCGTTCATGCTCGCGAACGGAGACGTGATCGAAATCGGCAACACCGTGTTCCGCTTCGATCAGCCAAACGGTGCCTCGCGCCCGCAGCCCACCGTCGATCTCGACGCGGACGACGAAGAGATGTCGACGGTCGCGGGCAAGCCGATGCGCGGTGACCGCGATGTCGAGCCGATGCCGGCGCCCGTTGCAGCGCGCCCGCCGCGCCCGAAGACGTTGCCGCCACCGACGCCACTGCGACCGTCGGGCTCGACGCAACCGCCACCGCTCGGCTTTCCGCCGCCAGGCCCGGCGCCGCTCGCGCAACCTGCGTCGACGATGCCGATGGCGCAGATGGCGAATCGTCCGCCGCTCGGCAGTCCGAACCTCCCCGGCGTCGCGCCGATGGCGCCGGCAATGCTCGGCGATCAGCGGGGCTTCCCGAACCTGCCCAATCCTTCGCCGCTCGGCTCGCAGCAGCTGCCGACGACGATTCCTGGCCAAGGCGCGCCGCCTCCGCGCCAGCAGCAGATGCAGATGTATCCGTATCCGCAGGCGACGGAGATCCCGCCGCACTCGGTGCATGCACAGATGCTGCTGATCCAGACGCAGAATCGCCGCGGCGATCACTCGACGGCACACGTGCCGCCGATGTCGTTCGATCAGCTGCCGCAGCAGCGTTACTCGCAGCCTCAGCTCACGAAGAAGGCCAAGGTCGTGCTCATCGGCGTCGGCCTCGCGGTGTTCGCCGCGGTGATGACCGTCGCGATCGTGAAGTCGAACAGCGGCAAGCCACAGGCGAGCGCGGCGACGACTGGCTCCAACGACAACGTCAAGCTCGAGAGCAAGACCGAAGCAAAGGTCGCGGCCAAGACGACGCCGGTCGAAGAGACGCCCGAGCCTGCGAAGCCGGAGCCGGCCAAGACGGCCGTGACCACGACGCCCGCGACGACGCCCGCAGCGCCGACTGCGAAGGCGGAGCCCGCCAAGACGTCCCCGCCACCGCCGACGGCGATCGCGAAGACCGAGCCGGTCAAGACGCCGCCGCCGCCGCCCGTGAAGACCGAACCGGTCAAGACCGAGCCCGTCAAGACCGAGCCCGTCAAGGTCGTGAAGACGGAGCCGAAGAAGACGGAAGCCAAGAAGACCGAACCCAAGACGACGAAGCGTCCCGAGAAGCGCACCGAAGCGCGCCGCGAGACGCAGGTCGCCGTCGCGACGCCGCCCGAGCCGAAGAAGACCGGTGGCAACCCGGACGCCGCGCGCTCCGAGGCAGAGCGTCTGTACCGCGCGAAGAAGTTCAGCGACGCATCGACGTACCTGGCGAACCAGGCAAAGAAGTTCGACGAGGATATTGCGAAGGACATGCGGCGGACGTCCGAGTACTACGCGAAGCTCGGGCGCGCGTTCGCACAAGGCACCGCGCCGGCGACACGCGCCGTCGACGCGTTCGAGTCGCTGCGTTCGGCTCAGAACTACGATCGCAACCTCAGCAACGCGTTCGATGCCGAGATCCAGACCAAGCTCGCGCAGGTCGCGCCCAAGGCCGCGCTGTCGTACGTCGCCGCGAAGAACTATCCGGCAGCACGCAGCGCGATGCTGTTCGCAAAGCAGTTCCCGAGCGCGACGGAGAGC
>DASUFX010000688.1:0-10128 GCA_036274355.1 Kofleriaceae bacterium
CCTGCGCCGGCTCGACGATGATCGCTGGGCGGTGTCGCCGATCAACGATCTCTATCGTCGCGCGCTCACGCGCAACGGCCGGCTGGCGCACGTCGTCGAGACCAACGCACCCGAGGTGATCCTCGCGAGCGAGCGCCACGAGCTCCACACGGCGATCCTCCACTTGTTCGACGGCGAAATCGCCTTGCGAACGATCTGTGGCGGCAACGAAGGCTTTGTCGAGGCGCTACTCGAGCTCGACCGCCACACGCCCGGCAACGAGATGACCGGCAAGCTGTATCGCGCCGAAGCGGTGCTGTTCGGGCTCGCGTTCACACGCGACAGCGTTCCGAACGACGCCACGCGCGAGGCAGCCGCGTGAACCCGTACGAGATCATCGAGGCGTGGCACTCGCGCGTCCACGGCGCACTCGCCGATGCCCTCGCCTACCTCGCCACTCTCGAGGCAGCGCCGGTCTCTGACGGCATCCTGAGCGAATGGGTCGACGTCCTCGTCGCGATGAAGTTCGACGACACGGACATCCCGCTCATCGTGCACATCATCGACAAGTCCGATCCGCACCTGCAGGAAGCGGGCGTACGCCTCGCGCGTGCCGCATTCCGCACCGCGCGCGGAACCGAAGCGCTCGAGCCACCACTCGCGCGCCTCGTGTCGCAGCCGATCGATCCGTGGGTGCTCGAAGCGCTCGTCGATTTACTCGCGGACACGCGCGCCGAGCTGACGACCGTCTATCAAGCCCTCGCGCAGATTCACGGACAGCCGTCGCGCCGCGAATGGGGCATCATGCGCAACCGCGCCATCCAGCCGTGGCGCCGTCTCGTTCAGGTCTATCTCCAGCACGCGATCCAGGTCGCGCATCCGCGCGAGCGCGAGCTTGCCTTCCTCCCGGTGCTAGAGCGCGAGCTCGGCACGCGCGGCTGGGACGTCACGCAGCGGCACATCCTGACGAGCATGGGCTTCGATCCCGACGAGCACCTGCGCCTATTACGCGGTCGCTAGCGACGGTGTGCGAATGCCTCGAGCCTGTCGCGCAGGATGCGTGGACGCTCGAAGAGCTCACCTAGCGTGAATGCGATCGGGCGCGGAATGTCGACCTCGTCGCGCTCCCACCGCGAGACGGTCTCGGGCCTGACATCGAGCAGCTCGGCTAGCTCAGTCGCCTTCAGGCCAGCGACTTTACGCACGTACTGGAAGTCCCTGCCCGTGCGAATACCGCGCTCCACCAAGCCCGCGGCCACAACTCGCTCCTGACGGCGAACCTCGCTGCTGTCGAACACGATCTCGCCGCACTCGCGGCACTTCTCACCGCGCGCGAGAAACTCGACGCCGCGCAGCTTCATCGTGCCTTCCCAGGGACGGAACGAATCGACACTCTTGCAGTTGGGGCAGCGCATGGGCATCTCAGAAGATCGTGATGACGACGACATCGGCTTCGACCGAGACAACGACCGTCATCGGATCGCCGTCCTGATCGGCGCCGCCGGACACGCGGTAGTTGTCCTTGGCTGCGTTGTAGTCGGCAGCGCTCGCAGACAGAAGTGCGGAGCACACGTCCGATTCGGACGCATTGCGTTCGTCCATCCGCATCCGCGCGTGGAACGTGTAGCGGACGTGGCCCTTCGCGACCAGTTCCTTGATCCGCGCGAGCACGTCATGTCTCCAGGTTAGCTCTACTAGACATTATGTCAAGCGTCCTCGTCGGACGATACTCGGACGTCCAACTCGTCCGTTTCTCTCGTTTTCGCGACTCAGGCGCGAGCGCGTGGCTTCTTCGCGTCGCTGCGCGAGTCGGTACGCGCGGCTTCGGCAAGCAGCTCGGCTGCGTGCGCCTTCGCCTTCGACGTCGCCTGGCCACCGAGCATCCGCGCCAGCTCGTCCTTGCGCGCCGTGCCGGTGAGCTTGCGCACGTGCGTCTCGGTGCGGCCCGCCAGCTCCGTCTTCTCGACGTGGAAGTGATGATCGGCGTACGCCGCGATCTGGGGCAAGTGGGTCACGCAGAGCACCTGGCGATGATCGGCGACCGAGCGAATCTGCGCGCCGACGACCTGCGCCGTCGAGCCGCCGATGCCGGTGTCGACCTCGTCGAACACGTACGTCGCGACCTCGTCGGCGCTTCGCAGCGACAGCTTGAGCGCGAGCATGATGCGCGAGAGCTCGCCGCCCGACGCGACCTTCGTGAGCGGCCGGCGATCCTCGCCCTGGTTCGCAGCCAACATGAGCTCGATGCGGTCGGCTCCCGTCGGACCCAGGCCAGCGCGCTCGCCCGCCGCGGCAGCGCGCGGCTCGATCACGACCGATAGCTTCGCCGACGCCATGCCGAGGTCGGCGAGCGCGGCGTTGACTTCCTTCTCGAGCTTGCGCGCTGCCTTCGTGCGCGTCTTCGTCAGCGCTGCCGCAGCAGCGACGGCAACCGTCTCCGCTTGCTTGCGCGCGGCCTGTGCCTCGGCGAGCTTCTCGTCGCGGCCGGTCAGTGCAGCGAGCTCGCCGCGCAGCTCGGCTGCCTTCGCGATCACCTCGTCGAGCGTCGCGCCGTGCTTGCGCGTGAGCCGGCGGATCAACGCGAGCCGTTCGTCGAGATACGCGAGTCGCTCGGGATCACCCTCGAGGCGGTCGGCGTAGCCGCGCAGTTGATCGGCGGCATCGTCGATCAAGGTCTCGATCTCGCCGAGCTGGCGCACGACACCGTCGAGCGTCGGATCGGTGCGCACGGCACGTTCGACCTCGCGTGCAGCGGCCGCGACGCGATCGCGCGCGCTGTCGTCGCCGCCATACAAGAGCTCCTCCGCCGTGCGCGCCGCGCCTTGCAGCTGATCGACACTCGCGAGCCGGGCGCGCTCGATCTCGATCGACTGATCTTCGCCGGTTTGTAGATTTGCCGCGTCGAGCTCTTCGAGCTGGTAGCGCACGTAATCGATGCGCGCCTCGCGTTCGCGCTCGTCGCCACCGAGCGCGAGCACCGCCTCGTCGCAGCGCTTGAGCTCGGCCCACGCGGTTTGCATCGCGGCGACTTCGGCTGCGCCGCCGGAAAATAGATCGAGGATCTCAAGGTGGCGTCCCGGATCGACGAGGCCCTGGTGCTGATGCTGACCCGACAGATCGATCAGCAGTGCACCGAGCTCGCCGAGCCGTGCCGCGGTGGTCAGCGCGCCGTTGACGTAGCAGCGGCTGCGCCCGCCCCGCTGGATGACGCGGCGGATAAACACCTCGCTGCCTTCGTTCGGCAGGCCCGCACCGTCGAGCACGTCGGCAACGCGCGCCGCGAGATCGCTCGGCACTTCGACCGTCGCCTCGACGACTGCTTCGTCGGTGCCTGTGCGCGGAATGTCGGCCGACGCGCGCCCGCCGCGCAGCAAGTTCACCGCTTCGACGATAAGCGACTTGCCCGCGCCCGTCTCGCCGGTCAGCACGTTCATGCCGAGGCCGAGCTCGATCTCGACGTCGGACAGGATCGCGAAATTCGTCGCGCGCAGGTGGCGAAGCATTACTTGGCTCCCTTATCGAGCCGCACGCCCCAGTGCAGCTTGTCGCGCATGACGTCGAAGAAGCTCTGCTGCGAGACGAACATGACGAGCGGTCGCTTCGCCGCGGTCATCTCGACGACATCGCCGGGCAAGAACGAGTGTGCCCACTGGCCGTCGACGGTGAGGATGACGCCGCGTGCATCGACACCTAGCTCGAGCCGGATCGTCGAAGTGGCGCTGAGCACGAGCGGCCGGTTCGTCAGCGCGTGCGCGCAAATCGGCGTGAGTGTCATCGCCGCCTGCGCGGGCACCACGATCGGTCCGCCCGCGGCCATGCTGTACGCGGTCGATCCGGTCGGCGTCGCGATGATGAGACCGTCGGCGCGATACGCCGCGATCAACTGACCGTCGCAGTACGCGTTGACCTCGATGAGGCGCGCCATCGCGCCCTGGTGCAGCACCGCGTCGTTGAGCGCGAACTTCACGACCCCGGAATCGGGCGACGTGCCGGCGCGCGTGAAGGTGACCTGGAGCCGCATGCGCTCGGCGCGCGGCAGCTTGCCGGCGAGCGCCGCGGCGAGCGCGGTTTTCGCTTCGGCGGGCGAAAACATCGCCAAAAACCCGAGCTGGCCGAGGTTGACCCCGAGCACCGGTTTTCCCTGATCGGCGACGAGCCGGGACGCCCGCAACATCGTGCCATCCCCGCCGAGGACGACCGCCAGGTCGACCGCGTCGCCCAGCTCCTCCTCGGGGACGATTTCGGTCCCCGCGGGAGCGATCTGGTCCTCCGTCGGGACAACCGGTACATGTCCTTGATCTCTCAGCCAAGGCACCAGTTCTTCGAGCAAGACCCCGGCCTCGGTCTTGTCTGGCTTCAGAATGAACCCGACGCGCACAACCTGGTGGTACCACAGCCGAATGACACTGAACGAATCAACAGGTCACGCGTTCGCGAGTCTTGACACAGCTTTCGCAACCTTGTAGACGATCCGCTCCTTTAGGACGGCACTGCAAATGATGACGCAAAAGAGCTTCTGGCTCACCAAAGAGGCTGGCGAGGCGCAGCGCGAGTGGTACGTGGTCGATGCGACTGGTCAGACGCTTGGTCGGCTGGCGAGCAAGATCGCCATGGTCCTGCGCGGCAAGCACAAGGCGACGTACACGCCGAATGTCGACATGGGCGATTTCGTGATCGTGCTCAACGCGGGCGGCGTTCGCCTGACGGGCACGAAGCCCGAGAAGAAGCTCTATCAACACCACACGCTTTACCCGGGTGGTATTCGCACGCGCATCGCGAAGGACGTCCTCGCGGATGACCCCGAGCGCGCGATTCGCGAAGCGGTGTGGGGCATGATGCCGAAGGGCCCGCTTGGCCGTCGCATCATCAAGAAGCTCAAGATCTACAAGGGCAGCGAGCACGAGCACACGGCACAGAAGCCGCGCGTTCTCGAGATTAAGAACTAGGACCGGTAGCAAATGACGACAGCACAGAAGACGTACGCCACGGGTCGCCGCAAGACGGCAGTCGCTCGCGTGTGGCTCACCTCGGGCGAGGGCAAGTTCACGATCAACGATCGCAGCGACGAGGATTACTTCTCGCGCCCGACCGCGCGCATGGTCATTCGCCAGGCGCTCGAAGAGGTCGCGCTGCTCGACAAGTACGACGTCCACGCGACGGTCGTCGGTGGTGGCATCGCCTCGCAGGCGGGCGCGATCCGCCATGGCATCACGCGCGCGCTGATGAAGACCGACAGCGACCTCCGCCCGAAGCTCAAGGCGGCGGGCTACGTCACGCGCGACCCGCGCAAGAAGGAGCGTAAGAAGTACGGCCAGAAGGCCGCGCGCGCTCGCTTCCAGTTCAGCAAGCGCTGATCACATCCTGGCACGCTGCTGCTTCTGTAACAGACCCTCGCGGTTGCGAGGGTCTTCGCATTTTCGGATACCGCGCCCCCACCCCGCGTCGGCGCTTGTCGATCTCGCCAGCGCCCACGTAGGCGCGTTGACCGCACGCGCCACGCGATTTCTCGACGAAATTCGACGGCACACCTACATTGGACCTCCGACGAGCGGAGCTTGACGTAACTGCCTGTGAGGCGTCACGCTTGTTCGAGCGTGGGGGGTTCTGCCACCGCTACGGGCGCGAAGCTCGGCCGCTATCAGATCGTCAAACATCTGGCGAGCGGCGGCATGGCGGAGGTGTTGCTCGCGCGTGCGACCGGCATCGAAGGGTTCACGCGTCACGTCGTGATCAAGCGGATCCGCCCGGGTCAGGCGAAGGACCAGACGTTCGTCCAGATGTTCCTGAACGAAGCGCGAATCGCAGCGCAGCTGCACCACGCCAACATCGTTCAAGTCCACGACATCGGCCAGGAAGGCAACGAGTACTTCTTCGCGATGGAGTACGTGCACGGCGAGGACGTCCGCCGCCTGCTCACCAACCTCGCGAAGCATCGCCAGAAGCTCCCGTTCGAGCACGTCGTCACGATCATCACGAACGCCGCGATCGCGCTGCATCACGCACACGATCAGCGCGGCCCCGATCGCAAACCGCTCGGCATCGTGCATTGCGACGTCACCCCCGCGAACATCCTCGTCGGCTACGACGGCAACGTGAAGGTGGTCGACTTCGGCATCGCAAAGGCGGCGGCGAAGACCGAGGAGACGCAGGCCGGCACGCTCAAAGGCAAAGCGTCGTACATGTCGCCCGAGCAATGCACGGGCAGCAAGGTCGATCGCCGCAGCGACGTGTTCGCGCTCGGCATCGTGCTCTACGAGGTCGTGACAACGCGCCGCTTGTTCAAAGCGGAGAACGACTTCTTGACGATGAGCGCGATCGTCGCCGGCAAGATTCCGTCGGCGAAGCAGTACCGCCCTGACCTGCCGGATGCGCTCGAGGCGATCCTCCTCAAGGCGCTCGCGCTCAAGGTCGAGGACCGCTACCAGACCGCGGACCAGTTGCGCGAGGCGCTCGAGCAGTTCGCAGCAAACGCCGGGCTTCGCACGTCGACGAGCGCGCTCGCGGCGTACATGAAGCAACAATTCGGCGAGCGCCCCGAGCCATGGCTCGTCGATGACGACGAACCGGAGATGGAGCTCGTCGTCGACTTCGATGGTTCGCAGAGCGCGCTCGTGTCGCCGCCGCAGGAGTCGCTGCACGAGCTCGCGATTCCGACGGACGTCGAAGCGCTCAACAGCTCGCCGATCGTGAAGGCGCGCACGAAGGAGATTTCGAAGACGCCCGCGACGACGCCAGCGCCGCCGAAGCGCCAGATGCCACTCGCGCCGCCGGGACCACTACCAAAGCAAGCGAAGCTGCCGACCGCGCAGATTCCGACGCTCGGAGTGCCGCCGGCCTCGGACAAGTCGCGACCGTTCCGCATCGACACCGGTCCGGTGCCCGCGCCAGTGCCGCGCAAGAAACCGATCACGGTGCAGATTCCGGTGGTGAACCAAGCCGCCGGTGTGGCGCCCAAGCGCGTCGAGTCTCCCGGCGGTCTACCCGGCGTCGCGACGAAGAAGTCAGACGGCGTTCCGCAAGCCGCTGACGCGAGCGATTCGGCCGCAACGTTCGTGAGCGGCGCGGTGGACAATGTCGATGGCGCGTGGGACGTGAGCCAGGCGTTCGTCGCCGCGACGTCGAAGGCGGCCGGCGTCAACGCGTTGCCTGTCGACGGCAAGGCGAGCGATCCGAAGGGTGAGGCGAAGCCTGCTCTCGACACCAAAGCCGCGACCAAGCCGGCCGATGCAAAGCGCGAGAGCAAACCAGCCGACACCAAGGCGAGCGACGCCAAGGTCGAGAACAAGCCGAAGGCGAAGCCAGCAGCCGGTACGCCACCACCGGCCATGCCGCCGCGCAAGACGCCACCCATCCCGTTCGCGAACGTGGGCGGCGCGCAGCCCGTGCCGAGCGTCAAGAGCAAGCCGAGCGACGCCGTGCCGGGTGCAGCCAAGCCCACGGACACGCAGCCGACGAGGGTCGCGCCCAAGCCGGGTGACTCGCAGCCGATCGAATCGACCGCGATCGATTCTCGATCTGCGCCGCCCCTCGCGGCCAAGCCCACCGACACGCAGCCGACGAGGGTTGCGCCCAAGCCGAGCGACTCGCAGCCGCTCGATTCGACGGCGATCGATTCGCGCCCTGCGCTGCCACTCGCGCCCGCTGACTCGCAGCCGATCGACGCGACGGCGATCGATTCGCGGCCTGCTGGCGCGCGGCCCGTCACGCCGTCGCCGGTAGCACCTGCGTTCCAGACGGGCGGAACGCCGACACCGACGCCGCCGACGCCGACGCCGACGCCGACGCCGCTGCCGCCCGTCTTCGCGCCGACCGACACCACGCCGCCGCCGCCCGTGTTCGCCCACGCGACAACCCCGCTGCCGCCGAAGTTGCCGCCCGCGCCGGAGCCCAAGACGTGGTCGCTCGCCGAGCTAGCGTCGATGAAGGGCGAGAAGCCCGTCGACAAGAACGACGCCAGCACGACCTCGAAGTTCGACGTCGGCAGCCTGTCGACGTCGCGCACCGACGCGAGCAACGTGCCGGTGCCGTATGCGCCGACCGCGCATGCAGCATCGCCGGCCGACGCGATCGCCGCTGCCGATGCCGCCGCCGACAAGGTGAAGCGCCCCGGCACCGACGGACGTGACAGCGCGCCTTCGCTGCCGCCGCCGCCCGCTGCGCGCGTGAAGCTGCCGGGCGTCGCGCAAACCGGCGAGGCCGCGCCGGGGACCCTCGCCTCCAAGTTCGCAGCGCCGAATGTGTTCACGCCGGGTCGCACGAAGACGCCGTCCACGGTGCCCGATACATGGGCTGGCGGCACATCGACGGGCAAGGCTCTGTCTCCGCTGCGGCGCCTCCTGCGATCGCCGATCGGTCTCGCGCTCGTCGCCGGCGCGCTCGTCACGGTGGTCGTCGTGATCGTGTTCGTTACCCGTGGCTCGAAGCCGACTCCTGCGAAGGCAACTCCGCCGAGCGAGCCTGCGCACGTGACCCTACCTGCCGAGACGCAGCCGGCCGAGACGCAACCGGCCGAGACGCAACCGAACGAAACGCAGCCGACCGAAACGCAGACGCCGCGGGTCGATCAAGCCGCGACGAAACCGGTGACGAAACCGGCCACGAAGCCCACGACCAAGCCTGCGACGAACCAGATCACGAAGCCGGTCGCGACGAAGCCAACGACCGTGACGAAGCCAACGACCGTGACGAAGCCGGCGACGACGAAGCCGGCGACGACGAAGCCGACAACGACGAAGCCGAACACGCAGATCACCAAACCGGCGACGACGACCAAACCGACGACAACGAAACCGGCGACGAAGCCGGCGACCAAACCGGCGACGAAACCGACGAAGCCTCCTGCCAAGAAATGGGATCCGAATACCCTCTTCCCGTCGCGAAAGTAGAGCCATGAAGCATTCGCTTATCGTTGCGCTGATCGCGCTGCCCCTCGTTGCGTTCGCGGGCCCGAAGGAAAAGAAGGAAGCCCAGCAACACATCGAGAAAGCGACCTCGCTACACAAGGCAGGCAAGTACGCCGAAGCGCTCACCGAGCTGCAGGCCGCGTACGCGCTCGATGCGCAGCCCGATCTGCTCTACGCGATCGGTCAGATCTACGTGAAGCTCGACAAGTGCGACGAGGCGATCTCGTTCTACGAAAAGTTCATCGCGACCCAGCCGCCCGCCGACGCGGGGAACAGCGCGAACGAAGCGATCGAAACCTGCAAGGCCAAGCAGCCGCCACCGCCGCCGCCGCCCGAGCCCACGCCGCCACCGCAGCCGCCGCCACCGCCACCACAACCCGAGTCGAAGCCGTTCTACACGGACAAGATCGGCACCGCGCTCGTCGGCGGTGGCGTGGTTGCCATCGTGGTCGGCGGGCTGTTGTACTCGAGTGCGCGCAGCACGCTCGACGACGCCGATGCTGCGATGACCTACGCCGCCCATCAGGAGCTCGTCGATGACGCGCACCTGAAACGCAACATCAGCGTCGGGGTCGGCATCGTCGGCCTTGCCGCGATCGGCGTCGGCGTCTGGCACTACATGCAATATCAGTCCGAACAATCCGTTGCCGTGACCCCCACGACCAGCGGCGGCATGGTTACCTGGATGGGACGGTTTTGATGCGCGCGGTCTTCTCTCTCTTCGCTCTTGTCGCATTGGCCGGCAGCAGCGCTGGCTGCCTGCGCACCACCGAGTTCAAGTGCACGAGCGACGCAGATTGCAGTGCGAGCGGCGCGGTGTGCGAGAGCACGAGCTACTGCAGCTTCACCGATACCGACTGCGCGATGGGCCGTCGCTATGGCGAGCTCTCGGGCCCGTACTCGAATCAGTGTGTCGGCGAGACGTCGATGAACGACGGCGGTATCGACGGTCCTGATGGCGGCACCGGGAACTGCCCGGCCACGTACGCCGCCCTGCCCGGTGCGGGCGGCCACGTCTATAAGCTCACGAATAACTCGCAGCAGTGGTCGACCCAGCGCGACCGCTGCGCCAATGAGGGCGCCTACCTGGCGATTCCCGACGACGCGAACGAGCTGATGGCGATCACGACCGCCGCGGCCGCCGCCAAAACGTGGATCGGCATCAGCGATACCGCGATGGAGATGACGTACGTGACGGTGAAGATGACCCCAGCGACGTTCCTGCCCTGGGCGAGCGGTGAACCCG
>DASUFX010000689.1:0-2875 GCA_036274355.1 Kofleriaceae bacterium
TGATAGAAGTTCGAGATGAACGTGCCGGTGTAGACCCCGACCTCGATCGGCAGCGGCTCCTCGCTCGCCGGCGTCGGTTCGGCGCTGGTTAATGCCGCCTCTCCTGCGTCTGCATGCGCAGACGTGAACGACCCCAGGACGAGAAGAACAGCGACGTGGGTGCTACGCAATCACGAATATTTTACGCCCGCAGCGCTTCTCTTGCGCGGTTTTGCTGCGCGTTGAGGACCACATAAGCGGTCATGTTCACGATGTCCTCGACCGTGACTTCGTTCGGCAGGGCGGCGCAGGGCTTCGATAAGCCGAGCAGGATCGGTCCGACCGCCGACGCATTGCCGAGCACCTTGAGCGTCTGGTAGGCGGCGTTCGCCGGATCGAGGTACGGGAACACGAGGGTGTTCGCGGAGCGCGACAGGCGCGAGAACGGGTAGTAGTTGTTGCGCCGCTCGTTGTCGAGCGCGATCTCCGGCTGCATCTCGCCGTCGATCTCGAGGTCCGGACGCCGGCGCCGCACGATGTCGATCGCCTGCTTGATCTTGCGCGTACCGGGGTGCTCGACCGCGCCGAAGTTCGAGTACGAGATCATGGCGATGCGCGGCGTCACGCCAAAGCTCTGCACCGCATCGGCGGTCTGCAGCGTGATGTCGGCGAGTGTGTCCGCGTCCGGATCGATGTTGAACACCGCGTCCGCGAAGAACTTCACGCTGTTCTTCAACACCATCATGTACATGCCAACTGCGACCTTGCTGCCGGGTGCGAGACCAAAGATCTCGAGCAACGGCCGCACGGTCTCGGGATAGTTGAGGCGCAGGCCGGTGACGATGCCGTCCGCATCGCCGCGATCGACCATCAGCGCGGCGTAGTAGTCGCTCTTCTGGACGAGCGCGTACGCAGCGTCCCGGGTGATGCCCTTGCGCTGGCGCAGCTGCCACAGCCGATCGACGTACGACTGCGTCTTCTCGGTGCGCGGATCGATGATCTCGACGCCGCGCGACATCATGTCGAGCGACATCTCGTTGCACATCTGCTCGATCTCGGCGGGCCGGCCGAGCAGCACCGGCTTTGCGATGCCCTCCTCGGCGATCTGCTGCACTGCGCGGAGCACGCGCGGGTTCGCAGCGTGCGGAAACGCGATCCGCTTCGGGTCGCGACGCGCTTCGCGGCCGATCGTGCGCATGATCGAGTACGCCGCGTTGCTGCTCTTCGACATCAGCTTCTCGCGGTACTCGCCGATGTCGAACTTGAGGCGGGCGACACCCGAATCCATCGCTGCGCGGGCGACCGCGGGCGCGACCCACCACAGCACGCGCGGATCGAACGGCTTCGGAATGAAGTAGTCGGGGCCCATCTTCAGCGTCTTGCCGCCGTAGGCCATGACGACGGTGTCGGGCACTGGCTCGCGCGTCAGCTCGGCGAGGGCGCGGGCAGCGGCGAGCTTCATCTCCTCGGAGATCGTCGTCGCGCGACAGTCGAGCGCGCCGCGGAAGATGTACGGGAAGCCGAGCACGTTGTTGACCTGGTTCGGAAAATCCGAGCGGCCGGTCGCGACGAGTGCGTCGGGGCGCGCGGCGATCGCGTCGGGATACGGAATTTCCGGATCGGGATTCGCGAGCGCGAAGATGATCGGGCGCTCGGCCATGCCGCGTAGGTACTCGGGCTTCACGGCGCCGGCGACCGACACGCCCATGAACATGTCGGCGCCGAGCATCGCGTCGGCGAGCGTGCGGCGGCCGTCGTCGGGAATCGCGAACTTCGCCTTCTGACGATTGAGATCGGTGCGGTCCTTGTGGACGACGCCCTTGCTGTCGACGAGCACGGCGTTCTCACGCTTGAGACCGAGGCTGCAGAAGAACTCGACGCACGCGATCGCGGCGGCGCCGGCGCCCGAAACAACGAGCTTGATCTCCTCGAGCTTCTTACCGGCAAGCTGCGCGGCGTTGATCAGGCCGGCACCCGAGATGATCGCGGTGCCGTGCTGATCGTCGTGGAACACCGGGATCCGCATGCGCTTACGCAGCTTCTCCTCGATCTCGAAGCACGCGGGCGCGGCGATATCCTCCAGGTTGATGCCACCGAACGTTGGCTCGAGGGCCGCGACGAGGTCACAGAACTTGTCGACGTCCTTCTCGGCGACTTCGAGATCGAACACGTCGATATCGGCAAACTTCTTGAAGAGGCAGGCCTTGCCCTCCATCACGGGCTTGCCGGCGGCGGCCCCGATGTTGCCCAAGCCCAGCACGGCGGTGCCGTTCGAGATCACGGCGACCAGGTTGCCGCGCGCGGTGTACTCCCAGCTCTTCTCTTCGTCGGCTGCGATCTCGAGGCACGGCTCGGCAACGCCGGGCGTGTACGCGTTGGACAGATCGATCTGGCTAACCAACGGCTTGGTCGGGACAACTTCGAGCTTTCCTTTGCGCCCTCGCGAGTGATAGTCGAGTGCGTCTTCCTTGCGGCCCATTTGGGGGAACGTAGCAAAAATCCAAGCTACGATATGGCTCGCATGGGCTGGCTCTCGGACCTGCTGCGCGGAGGCGACGGCGAGCTTGGCTGGGACGATCTGATTCGACGGACCGTCGAAGAGGTCGCAAAACTCCGTACCTACGGGCAACGCGGCGAGACCGTGTTCCCGGAGGACGTGATCGTACGGATCACCGTCCCTGAAGGCAGTACAGCGGTGTTACAGGGATTCATCGACAAGCCGGAGCTCGATCGGGAGGTCGGGGCTGCGCTCGCGAACAAGTGCGATGTCGCGGTCGATGCGCTGCCGAGCCGCGAGTACATCGTGTCCGTCGCCGATCGCGCTTCGGTCACGGCAAGCGAGGGCCTCGCGAAGAGCTGGCGACTCGTGATCGCCGGCGGTGACCTCGATGGCCAG
>DASUFX010000690.1:0-19802 GCA_036274355.1 Kofleriaceae bacterium
CCGTTGCCGCAGCCGGCATCCCACGCGAGGTCGCGGTGCGCGCAGCGTTCGGCGAGCGCCACAGCGAGCGCCTTCGGGTACCGCGGGCGATAGGTCGCGTACTGAGACGCGATGGTCGAGAAATGATCAGCGAAGCTCAGGGGTACCGGCCTTGGAAACCAATGCCACCCTCGAAGGCGAAGGACAGCCAACGCGAGAACTCGACGGTTTCAGCGATCCAGAAGTAGAAGCCGTACGAGCGGTGGAGGTCGATCCAGAACCCTTCGATGCCGCGCACGCCGAAGTCGTTGCCAGGACGCTGCGAGTAATCGGCGAAGTCGAACACGATGCCGGGCTGGACGAACAACTTCGTGTGTTTTGCTTCGCTGAAGAAGAAGCGAGCGCCGGGCGAGAGCTGGAGCGGGTGGGGACCGTCGGTGCTCTGGTTACTCCCGAAGTCGCTCTCGATGCCGACGCGCAAATCGAGCGTCAGCTCGATCGACTGCGCCACGCCGTACGAACCCTCGAGATCGAGGGCGATCGGCAACCTGCCCGTACAAACCGACGCGAACCCGTTTTCTGCCTGGGCGTCGAGCTTGCCGCAGTAGACGGTGTTCTCGTAGGTCGCGATGCCGCGGACCCCGAGCCCCAGGCGGGCCGAGAGGCCAAACTGGCCCTTGTGGAACGTGATCGGCGGCTCGTCGTCGTCGGCCCGGGCGGTCGACGACAAACCGGCTACCAGTAGCAGCACCAGCATCCCCCGCATTGCAGCGACGCTATCACGAGGCTAGGGTTACCGGGATGCTCACCCGGAGGCAGCTACTCGGTGGTGCCGCCGCAGGTTTGGCCTTAGCGCTGAGCCGGCGAGCGCACGCGATCGGCCCGGGTTCGAAGTTCCGGATCGGCCACCTCCAGCTCGGGCCCGGGCAGTCGTGGAACCCGCGGCCGAGCGCCCTCAAGAAGCTGGGCTGGGAGATCGAGAAGCGCACGTCGATCGACGTCGACGATCCACAGATCGTCACGCCGACGAGCGACACGCTGCACGAGACACCGTTTCTCTATCTGACCGGCGAGAAGGCGATCGAGGTGCCGAGCAACGCCGGCGTCGATGCGCTGCGCCGCTTCTGCACGTTCGGCGGCTTCCTGCTCATCGACAGCGCCGAGGGCTCGACCGACGGCGCGTACGCCGGCTCGGTGCGCAAGCTGATCTCGGCGATCTTCCCGCCGCCTGCGAAGGGCCTCGAGATCATCCCCGCCGATCACGTCGTCTACAAATCGTTCTACCTGCTCGACAAGCCGGTCGGCCGGCTCGCGATCGCACCCGCGATGGAAGGCGTGATCCGCGATGGTCGCCTCGTCTGCGCGTACATCCCGAACGACCTCGGCGGCGCGTGGGCACGCGACGACTTCGGCAACTACGACTTCCCGTGCGAGCCGGGCGGCGAGAAGCAGCGCGAGCTGTCGTTCCGCCTCGGCGTGAATCTCGTGATGTACGCGCTCTGCCTCGACTACAAGAGCGACCAGGTTCACGTGCCGTTCATCATGAAACGTCGCCGGTGGAAACCCGACGACGGCGCGAGCAGCCCGACCAAATGAACATCGTCTTGTTCTCGATGAGCTGGCGGATCGCGATCGCGATCGCGACGGTCGTGCTCGCGCTCGCGGCGCTGATCGCGGCGAAACAAGGGCGTGGACGGGCGAGCACGGTGCTCGGCGTCGGCGCACTGGCGGGGCTCGGTGCGCTCGCAGGCGAAGGTCTCGTCGCGCTGACGGTGCGCATCGCAGCGCCTGCCGCGACCGATTTCAACGAGTACCGCTGGGTGTTCTTGTCTCCGTACGGCCGGTGGGGCCTCTATGTCGGCGCGATCGTCGTCGGTGGCATCGTCGCGTTGTCGTGGCGATCGAGCCGCGGTGCATCGGCGTGGCGGCGCGCGATCCTGATCGGCCTGCGTGGCGGTGCGGCGATCGTAGCGATGGTCGTGTTCCTCGAGCCGGCGGTCGAGCTGCGCCAGGTCGCGCGCGAGCCGAACCGGATCGCGGTGCTGATCGACGACAGCAAGTCGATGTCGCTCGCCGAGAATCCCGCCGGGCCGACGCGCATCGAGCGCGTACGCCGCCTGATCGCGAATTCGCAATCGACACTCGCGTCGTGGGAGCGCGAGCACAAGGTCGACTACTACACGTTCGCGGAGACGGTCAGCGCGACGAGCCCAGCCGCGCTCGCCGCCGACAAGGCGCAGGGCCACGCGACACTGATCCGCAAAGCGCTGGAGTTCGTGCGCGGCCGTTACGAAGGGCGCGATCTCGCCGGCATCGTGCTGATCTCCGACGGCTCCGCGACCGGCAGCTTCGACGAGGATTCCGGCGACGGCGCGGTACGCGACTTCTTGCGCTCGCTCGATACGCGCGTCCACACGGTGTGGGCGGCGCGCGAGGGCCTGCGTGATGTCGCGGTCGCGCGCGTGATGGCCGACGAGTTCGCATTCGTCCGCACGGTCGTGCGCATCGAAGCGGTGATTCGCACGACCGGCCTCGGCGCGCGTCGCGTACCGGTGACGCTATCGACGGACGGCCAGCCGCTGCGCGAGAAGCAGATCGATCTGCCGGCGGGCGATCACGAGGTCACCGTCTCGTTCGAGGTCACGCCGCCGCGCGTCGGCCGTTACGTCTATGAGATCAGCGTGCCGGTCGCGCCGGGCGAGGCGGTGACGACGAACAACACGCGCAGCTTCGTCGTCCGCGTCATCCGCGACAAGATTCGCGTGCTCCAGGTCGCCGGCTCACCGTCGTGGGACGTGCGTGCGTTGCGCGCGATGCTGAAGAGCAACCCGAACGTCGATTTGATCAGCTTCTTCATCCTGCGCACGCAAGACGATATCTCGCTCGTGCCGAACGACGAGATGTCGCTGATTCCGTTCCCGACGCGCGAGCTATTCGAGCAGGAGCTGCCGTCGTTTGACGTGATCGTGCTCCAGAACTTCGAGTACCTGCCCTACGGAATCGGCGACTACCTCGAGAACATCCGCAGCTACGTCGAAGGTGGCGGCGGACTCGCGATGCTCGGCGGCGCGCAGTCGTTCACGAGCGGCGGCTACTACGGCACGCCCGTGGCGGCGGCGTTGCCCGTCGATCTCTACGGTCCGTTCGATTCGGGTCCGATCCTCGACACGCAAAAGTTCTCGCCGGTGCTCACCACGGCAGGTCAGCAACATCCGGTGACGTCGCTGCGCTACTCCGCGAACGACAATCTCGCCGCGTGGAAGGACCTGCCGCCGCTCGAGGGCGTCAATCTCGTCGCCGGCGCGAAGGCCGACGCGACCGTGCTCGCGACGCATCCGAAGCTGAAGACGAAGGGCGGCAAGCCGATGCCGGTGATCGTCGCCGGTGATTACGGCAAGGGCCGCTCGCTCGTGTTCACGACCGACACGCTATGGAAGTACGGCTTCGTCGCGGCATCGCGGCCTGGCGATAACGGCCGCCAGTACACGAAGCTGTGGGAGAACTCGATCCGCTGGCTGATCCAGGATCCCGACCTGCGCAACCTGCACGTCGATAGCGATGCGGTCGAATACGTACCCAACGCCCCCGTGCGGGTGACCGTCCGCTTGCTCGGTCGCGATTATCAGCCGCTGCCCAAGGGCGAGGTCGCGCTCGTCGTGAAGCGTGGCGCGAATCCGGCGACGGCCGAGCAGGTGCAGCAGACGAAGCTCACGGTCGGCGACGACGGCACCGCGGTCTACGAGCTCGGCGGCCTCACGCCCGGCGTTTACCGCGTGCAAGGCAGTGCCAAGATCGCGGGCCGCGATGTCGATGCGAGCGACATTTTCCTCGTCCGCGAAGGCGGTACCGAGCTCGATCGCCCGGTCGGCGACCGCGACATGCTCGAGGACATCGCAGCGGCGACGGGCGGCTCGGCGCTGGGCCCGGTCGACGAGCTCCCGTCACATCTGAAGATGGATCCGCCGAGAATCGTGCGCGTCGACAAGCGCACCGATATCGAGCTGTGGAGCCGCCCCGGATTGCTTTTTCTTATCGTAGGGTTGCTCGGGCTGGAGTGGCTCTTGCGCCAGCGCAGCGGCTATCTGTAGATAGAGGCACCCAGATGCTCCAGCTCGACAGCATCGTCACCGACCTGATGTTCCAATCCACGGCGGCGATCGATCAGCAAACGCTGATCGATGGCCTCGGGGGCGAGGACGTTCTCCAGACGAAGCAGCTGCTCGACGTCGATCGACTCGATCCACGCGCCGAGATGGAGCTCTCGCCATCGATGCCGTTCCGCCGCCGCGGCGAGCGCCGGCTGATGATCATCGACGATCAAGCGACGACGCCGCGCACGGATCCGCAAAACGATCCGCTGATCAAAGTCGATCTGCGTCCATATAAGGAGTCGCTGATCGCGAGCTGTCAGACGCTCCCGGTCCGACTCGGCCGCATCTTCGCGCTCGGCAGCTGGGGCGACGCCGTGATCGTCGCGCGCAGCGTGCGTGACCTCCGCGGCATCTGCCTTCTGCCGTACGCGCTCGATCCGCAGGTCGACATCGACGGCAAGCGCCGCCAGACGCCGCTGTCGCAGAAAGAATTCGAGGCGAAGCTGATGGCGTACGAGAAGCGCCTCGAAGAGCTCGACGATCAGCAGATCCTCGCGCGACTCTCGGGCGTCTCGTTCGAGCGGCGCGGTGACGTCGTTGTCGTCGACGTGCTCGAAGCGGATGGCACCTGGGATCAGCGCAAGTCGATGCTGCTCGAGCAGCAGCTCGCTGCCGTCGACACGTTCTCGATGATCCCCGGCGCGCCATCGTCGACGGCGCCGAAGGCAGCGGCTCCGGCGAAATCCAACGGCGAGCCCGCGAAGGCAAAGCCCGCAGCCGCCGCTCCCAAGCCCGAGCCCAAGCCCGAGCCGGTGAAGCCGAAGGGCCCGCCGCTCGCTGCCAAGGAGATCGACGGCAAGGTCGTGCTCGTGTTCCCAGCCGAGCGCTTCGATCTGGACGTCGCGGCTGCACTCGGCAAGCGCGACTGGGACACCGTCGTGCACAGCTCCGACAACCTGTCCGGCGCAGTCCGCGACAAGATCCACCGCGAAGGTGCGTCGTTCGTCGCGCCGCTCGAATTCCTCTCCGAGGTGTTCGTCGAGGGCAAGCCGCTCACGAAGCAGCAGTTCGAGAAAGATGCACGCGCCGTCGACGGCGCACGCGCACTCGACGTTCACTTCCCGCGCTTTGGCGAGGTCGTGCTGCTCGAGCTGCCGGGCAAGGGCCGCTTCGTCACCTCCCTCACGGATCGCGCAGAGCGCGTGGTCGCACTGGTGAAGTGATGCGTGTGGCGTTGGCGATGTCGTTGGTCGCCGCGCTGGCTACAGGTGTCGGTGCCTCTGCCGCCGACGACGAATTCGCTGGCACCGCGATCGTGTTCGTGCGCGGCAGCGCGCTGATCAAGTCCGACGGCAAGGGCCGCGGCGAGACCGAGATCGCGACGCTGGCCGACAAAGCCCAAGTCCGCGCACTGCGCACCGACGCGGTCGGCAAGATCCTGCTCGCCGACATCGGCGGCACGTGGTCGTGGATGCCGCTCGACGGCTCGACGAAGGCGCTGACCCAGCTCCCGTGCGAGGCCGGGCCCGCTCAGCTCTCCGAGGACGGCCGCTACGTGTTCTGCCGCAAGGGCACCGGCTCGCTCGTCGTCAATCTCGTCACCGGCAAGCTAACGTCGCTCCCGGTGCCGACGGTCGGCGCGCGTCTGCTCGGGTCGCCAGGTGTGGGCGGCAACACGCGCCCGCTCGTCTGGGCCGACAAGGGCGCGATCTGGAGCGCGATCGCACCGAAGCTCGACAAGCCGCGGAAGGTGGTCCCCGAGGCGCCGCTGCGCAATCTCATGGTGGCGCCCGACGGCACGCACGCGATCGGCACCTACCAGGGCGATGTCTACGAGAGCCCGCGTGGCGCGAAGAAACCCGCCGAGGTGCTGATGACGTTCGCGCTCGACGGCCAGGGCGCGCGTCGCAAGGCGATCCAGAACGGCGTGCCCGTAGACTGGTCGTTCGACAGCAAGTGGGTGCTCGTCCAGGACGGCGCGAGCGCATGCATCATGCTGGTCGCGGGTGGCCAGTACAAATGCTGGCGCGGTTTCACCGCGGTCTCGATCTCGCCCGACGGTCGTTACGCGCTGGTCCTCGGCAATCGCTCGAGTGACAGCGACAAGAAGGCCGATAAGAAGGCCGACAAGAAGTCGAAGAAGAAGAGCGACAAGAAGAAGAAGGACACCGATCAGGACGCGATCGGCGAAGCCGCCGAGGGCGACACCGGTGACGAGCCGGTCCCGACCGACGACGTCGCGGTGCCGCCGCCGTCCGGCCCGCGCTCGCTGTACCGCGCGCAGCTCGAGGGCGCGTATACGACCTCACCAGCGCTCGTCGCGCGTGTTGTCGAAGGCGCTGCCGTCTGGATTCCGACGCCGACTACGGCCGCGCCCTAAGGCACGTAGATCACGTCTTCGGCGAGCACCCAGATGTTCATGTCTGGACGCTTGCCCGACGCGACGAGATCGAAGTCGATCGGAATCGACAGCTGGTTGCCTTTGATATCGGTGCGCAGCACCCGAACGTCCGTGCGCTTCGCGAAGCGCGTCGGTCCACCCGCGAGCGCGATCGCATCGGCGACACGCAGGTACTTCGGGTTCATGTAGAGGCCGGGCCGCGAGACCTCGCCGTTCACCGTGAACGCGTAGCTGTTGTACGTCTTCACGATCACGACCACCTCGTTACCGGCACTCAGCTTGAGGTAGTTGCCGAGCGATTTCTTGATGTCATCGCGCAGCTGGGTCGGGGTCTTGCCCCGGGCCTGCACGTCACCGACGAGCGGGATCGTGATGTTGCCGTCGGGACGAACCGTCACTTCCGTCGAGAGATCCTTCTGCTCCCAGACGTTGATGTCGATGATGTCGCCGACGCCGAGCACGACCTCGTGCGGTGGTGGCGGATACTTCTCGTAGTTCCCGGGCGCCCAGCCGCCATGTCCGCACGCGGCCACAATCAGTAAACACAAAGTAACCGAACGCATCGCTTCGACTCTTCAGCACTGCCGCGGACCACGCAAGTGTGCGCTGGCGCCCGGTCTACAGATCAGCGCGCTGTTCTGGCGCGAGTTGGCGCGCAACAATCGGGATGCGCGCGAACGCATCCTTGTCGAGCGCTTTGTCGAGTGCGTCCTGAGCGCTGACAATTCCTGCGCTCACGAGCTTTTCGAGCGCGCTGTCCATTGCCTGCATACCTTCGGACAAGCCTTGCTGGATGAGGCTCGGGATCTGCTGGGTCTTGGATTCGCGAATCAGTGAGGACAGCGCGAGGTTGCCCATCAGGATCTCGTGCGCGGCGATCCGGCCGCCTTTGTCCGCGCGCGGCAGTAGTTGCTGCGCGACGATGCCGGCGAGCGAGTCGGCGAGCAGACCGCGGATCTGCGGCTGTTGCTCGGCGGGAAATGCATTGACGAACCGATCGATCGTCGACGAGGCGGAGTTCGTATGGACGGTCGCGAAGATCAAGATACCGAAGCTCGCGAGCTGCAGCGCGGCCTTCATGGTCTCGGCACCACGGAGCTCGCCGACGAGGATCACGTCGGCGTTCTCGCGGCCCGCGCTCCGGATCGCCTCGACGAAGCTCGGCACGTGCTCGCCGACTTCCTTGTGCGTGATCATGCAGGAGCGCGGCTCGTGGACGAACTCGACCGGATCCTCGATCGTGAGGATGTGTCCGGAGCGGGTGCGGTTGATGTGATCGAGCATCGCGGCGAGCGTCGTCGACTTACCGCTGCCGGTCGGCCCCGTCACGAGGACGAGCCCGTTGCGCAGCTCGGCGAGCTTGCGGACGCCAGGCGGAACGCCGAGGTCGTCGAGCGTCAGGATCTTCGTCGGAATCGCGCGAAACACCGCGCCCATTCCGGTCGTCTTGCGCATGAAGTTCGCGCGAAACCGCGCGCGGCGATCGTGTTGGTGAGCGAAGTCGAGATCGCCCGTCGTCACGAACTGCGTGCGCTGGATGTCGGTCAGCATCGGCATCAGCAGCGCTTCGATCTGCTCCGGGGTCAGCGTGCGCTCGCTGGCCGAAACGAGCTTGCCGCGCAGTCGGAACATCACCGGATAGCCCGGCGACAGGTGCAGGTCGGATGCACCTGCCTGGATGAGCTGATCGAAGAGCACAGCGATCGTCATTCGCGACGCCCTCCTCGGCCCATCGGCTGCGCCGCCGGTTGCGCAGGCTGCTTGGCCTGGTTCGCCGCCGTCGGACTGTATTGGCGCAGCGTGTCTTCGGTGATCTTGCCCGCACGCAACAGCTCGAGTAGCGAGTCGTCGAAGCGGATCATGCCGAACGCGCGGCCGCGCTGCATGAGGTTCGGCAGCTGGAACAGCTTGTCGTCGCGGATCAGCACGGCCAGCGGCAACACGCCGGTCACGAGCTCTATCGCGGGCACGACGCCGCCAGCGGTGGAGGGTAGAAGCCGTTGCGCGACGATCGCCTTCAACGCACCGGCGATCGATGCGCGTGCTTGCGTCTGCTCGTCGGGCGGGAACATGTCGATCAAGCGATCGATCGTCTTGGCCGCCGATGGCGTGCTCATCGTCGCGAGCACGAGGTGGCCGGTCTCCGCCGCGGTGAGCGCGATCTCGACGGTCTCGCGATCGCGCAGCTCGCCGATCACGATGACGTCGGGGTCCTCGCGCAGCGATGCTTTGAGCGCGGCGGCGAAGCTCTTCGTGTGACGGCCGACCTCGCGCTGCGAGATCACGGACTGCTTGCGCGGGTGCTCGAGCTCGACCGGATCTTCGATCGTGATGATGTGGTGCGCCTTCGTCGAGTTGATGAGATCGACGAGCGCGGTCATTGTCGTCGTCTTGCCCTGCCCGTTCGGGCCCGCGATCACGACGAGCCCTTGATGATGCGCTGTGACCTTCGCGAGCTCGCGCGGCAGGTCGAGCTCCTCGAGCGTCGGCGGCGTCACACGAGCGAGCCGAAACGCGCCGCGCAGACCGCCCTGCAACCGCGAGACGTTACCGCGAAGCCGACCTGCACCTTGGACGTCGAACGCGAGGTCGACGTAGCCGACCGTGCGCAGCCGGACGCGACGACGCGGTCCGAGTAGCGGTAACAGCATCCGATCGACGATGTCGGCCGGCACCGGAGTCGGATCGAGCGGACGCAGCTCGCCCATCAGACGCACCATGGCCGGGCGTCCCGCGACGATATGCAGATCGCTCGCGCCCTTTTGCCGCGCGGCCCGGACGTACCGCTCGATCCCCCTCGAATCGATTTGCTCGTCGAAGATTGCGTCCTCGCCGAGATCTTCGGCCGTCTCGACGGGGTCGGGCTGCGCCTCGGGTTGCGCAGGCGCGGTGGCCTGTACCGGCTCGCTGTCGTGCACCGGAGCGCCGAGCTCGACGCCCTCGTCGTCGTCCGCGGGTTCGGCGACAGCCGCCTGGGGCGTCGCGAACTTCACCATCGGCACGGCGACAGGCTCTACAGCCGGCGCTGGTGCGGCAGCAGGCGCGGCCTGGATGCGCAGCGCGCTGCCCTCGGGTCGCCTGACGAGCTCGACGCGAACACGCCTGCGACCGACATCGCAATCGATCGGCTGCGCGCCCGCGGTCTTGTGGATCTTGTCGAGCGCCGTGCCGCCGACCAGCGTCGCGAACTGCAGCTCGCTGACCGGCAGCGATGTCAGCTGCATGTAGCCCTGCCCGGTCTTGAGCGCGATCGGACGGCCGATCCCGACGATGATCTCGGTGACGTCGGCGCGATCGAGGTAGCCGAGAAGCTGATCGAGTTTTGCGCTCAAGACTAGGGAGCTGAGTTCATGTTGCCGTTGCCACCGCACCCGCCCTTTTGCGCGCTGTAGCAGTGCGTGACCGTCGTGAAGGTGATCAGCTCGCGCACTTCGCGCGGCATGTCGGGATACCGGAGGCACTGCGAAACGATATAGATGCGGCTGTCGACATCCGCGTTCGGGTTTTCACCCGACGCTGGAATCTCGTCGTTGTTGTCCTCGAGGGTGACGCGCCAATCGGGATCATTACTGGTGTCCCCGTCGACGTCATGGCTGATGTTCGCGAGCCACGCCGGCTCCGAAGTCGACAGCGTTTTGGGCAGCCCGAGGTACGTACCCCACGTGTCCGAGTTCTGCGCGACCGTCTGGCGCGTCGCGGTCAGGCCCGCTTCGGCGCAGTACAGCGCGCTGATGCCGGTCTTCGTGAGCTCGGTGTTGCGGTTCGAGCCAAGCTGCAACGAGACGAGCACGGCGGCACCCGCGAGCAAGGCTGCCATCAGGATCATCGCGACCAACATCGCGCTACCGCGTTCGGAGCTTCTCTTCATGGTGACCCCGCTAGGTTGCGAATCTCGACCGTGGTACTGAGCATGCGGCGACGATACCTATCGGCCGTGGTCGAACCTGGATGGTTCAACGCGTCGCCGGGCTGATAGAAGCTGGCGGTGCCCGTGAGGGGCGCAGTATCGCGCGAGACGAGCACGACCGTCACCGCACGGATCGTGCCGGCAGGCAGTGTATCGGTGGCCACGTTGCCGGCCCACTCGTCGCTGGTGGTGCCACCGGTCAAAAACGGCGAGGCGGGCGTGAGCGCGCCGTCGCTGTTCGAGTCGACGCCAACCGCGATCTGCATGTCCTCGATGCCCTCGGCAAGCGGCTCGTACGAACTCGAGCCGTTCGGGTACATGAGCAGCGTCGGGATGCCGTCGACGGCGCCGACGGTGAACCTCGCGCGTTGGGCACGCAAGAGGATCGAGCCCTGCGGGTAGCCACCGGCCGGAAAGGCTGTCGTACAGGTGATCGTGTCGATGGAAAGCGCCGTGGAGGTGACTCCACTCACCCGAGCGAGCGTGCCTTGGGTCGTATCGGTGACGAGGACGTAGTCGCCGATGGCGAACTGGCTGAGGTGCGCCGCAGGGATCGTGATGCTCGTCGACGTCGACGTGAACGCGGAGTGCGTCGTCGACACGATGCCGCCGGAGGCATAGACGACGGTCAGCTCGTCAGGCCCGATCTCGCTGTCGACAAACGAGATCGCCCCCGAGCTGAACGTGCAGTCGTGCGCGTCCTTGATCGTGCCGGTCGTGACGCCCGGACTCGCCTGGCGGATCGCGTCGACGATGAAGTCGAGTGGCGCACGGACCGCGTTCTCGGTCTGGACCACGCGGCGCTGCTCGCGGTGCGCGCGCGTCATCGCGACGGCGACCGACAGCACGCCGGCGATCGCGAACGAGAAGATCACGAGCGACACCATCAGCTCGACGAGCGTGAAGCCGCGTTGCGCGCGAGCGATTTGTTGCGCCTCGCGGTTCACGTGCTGCCTCGCTGACCGGTGACGGTCACAGTGCGCGGCACGCCATCCTCGTCCCACTGCACCGTGACGATGATCTTGAACACCAGGGGATCCGACGTCGTCGCGATCGTATAGGTGCGGGTGAAAATCGTCGCTCCCGTGAGCTGGTCGACGATTGCTGGGTCCTGCGTCGGCCCTGATGCGGCGGTCGGCGCTGCCTGCGTGCGCAGCTCTTCGAGCTTGTCCTGCGCCAGCACGGCGGCCTCGGTCTCGCGGCGCGAGAAGCTCGACGCGCGGCTCTCGACGCGATACAGGCCGAGCACGCCGATGACCGTGAGTGCGGTCAACAGCATCGCCACCATGACCTCGATCAGGGTGAAGCCGGACTGCTCTGAACGGCGGGTTACTCGGTCCGGAGCCATAGTGCTCGCCTGAGTTGGTTGGAGGTTGCCATCGGGTCGACCGCGGCGCCGCTCGTGCCGAGCGCATCGGTCGTCAGCTTCTCGCCGTAACGGCCGCTGCCGGTGATCATCGTGGTGCCATTGTTGAACAGCGATGCCGCACCACTCGCGATGATGAGCGTCGTGCCAAGCGACGGCGTCGCCGCGCCAAAGTCGTAGTTGTACGCGTGCCCCGTCGGCGTGCTGCTCGTACCGAACGCGTAGTCGTTGATGTTTGTCGTGTCGGTCGTCACGAACAGCTGGTTACCGACGACGGTCAGCTGCGAGAAGCCGGCCTCGCCGGCACCCAGGCTGAACTTGATCGGTAGCTTCGTAAGGTCGGTCTCCGCATCGGTCAGCGACGACGTGCCGGAATAGGACGTCGTCACCGCAAACACCATCTGCGTCGGCACCGGCGATTCGTTCTCGCCGCGCCACAGCGTGAGCTGCGAGTCGGCGTAGCCGCCGGTCGCGAACGCGGCGTACTGGGTGCCGTTCTTCGCCAGGATCGCCGGCGGTGCGCCGATCGGGTGGTAGTCCGTGGCGAGGCGCATGAGCGGCGTGTCCACACCCGAGACCGTACCGTTCTGGTTCGCACCGGTAGCGGCGTCGCGCACGAAGACGTCGCCGTACAGCGTGCCGTATACGACCTTGTTGATGCGACCCGTGCCGGTCGTGTCGAGGCCCACCGCGCCGCCGGGGATGCCGGCAGACGGTGCACCCTCGTGCGTGCCGGCGCGCGGGCTTGGATAGAGGTCACCCTTCTGCCAGATCTTCGCGCCGGTCTCGACGTCGATCGCGGTGAGCACGCTCGCCGCGCCGCCCGTGCCGCCGTTTTGCGTCTGCACATAGGCAACGGTCTTCTTGACGCCGCTGATCGTCACGGTGCCCGCCGTGAGATTGAGGCCGACGCCGAGCTCGTACGTGCTGCGGCTGCCAACCGCCGTCACCGTGTACTCCCAGAGCACGCGCGGGTTGTTCGGCGCCGTCACGTCGATCGCATAGACCGCCGGCACGACGTTGTTCGCGGTCATGCGGCCGGTACCAGTGTGGAAGATCAAGATCGTGTGCCAGGCGTTGCTGCCATTGTTATCGAAGTCGCCGTACGCATCGATCACGTTCGGCGAGCCGTCGATGTGCGCTGTGCTCTGACGCAGATCCGGCAGCACGGTGCGCGGGATGTACGCCCACAGCTCGCGGCCAACTTCGTCGCAGCCGCCGCCGGTCGTCACGCAGAACGCGTGCATCATGCCGTCGGTCGCACCGACATACGCCATCGTCGGGCGGCCCGCGCTGCCGGCAATCGTGCTCGGCTCGATCACGGCAACTGTCGAGCGATCGATGCCGCCGAGCTTGGGGATCCAGTTGTTGCTGGCGTCCTTACGGCCGGCAAGGATGCGCGAGATGAACGTCTGCTTCTCGGCCGTCGTGAAGTTCGACGCGAGCGTGTTGCCGAGATCGGTCGGCGCGCTCGCCGTCGTCGCATTGTAGTTGGCCGTCGTGAACATCACGTGCGGCGGCAGGCGGCCCGACTGCAGCGTGGTGAACACGGTGCGGCAGCTGCCGTTGAAGTTCGTCGCGCAGCCGGCCGTATTGACCGTCGGGATGTGGTCGGCCGCGTCGAACACGACGCCTGAGAGGCTGCTGATCGCCGTGCGCGAGCCGTTGCCGGTGTCGCAGCCCGCGGCACTGCACGCTGCATAGCTCGCGACCGGAATCTGGCGCAGGTGGCCGAGCGCGTACGGGAACGTGAAGCGCGCGAGGCCTGCCGACGTTGTCGCCTTCGGAATGTTCGGGATCGGGTCGAAGTGCTCGTACGTGCCCTGGAACACGGTAACCGTGCTGTCTTCGTCGGTCGCGACGATCGGACCGCTGCGCGAGACCTCGACGATGGTCGGCGAGCTCGTGAACGTCTCGTCGGGGAGCGCGAGCAACGAGTTGAGCAGCATGCGCAGCTCGGCGTAGCTACCGCTGTTGTTGAGCTGGTTGCCGGCCAGGTAGTACGCGAGGCCGTTGTTGAGCTGATCTTTGAAGCGCGCATACGTGGCGACGTCGAGCAGGTCGCCGGTCGCCGCGCTCGGCGTGAACGAGTCGCAGTCCGTCGTCGATTCGTGGAGGACGCACGCAGTGTTGTTCGTGCCGGTCGTATCGGCCGTCATCAGGCGGCGCAGCGACGACGTGCTCACCTGGAACGGGGTCTGGTAGCCGACGTTCGGCGAACCGTTCTTGTAGTACTTCCAGCCCTGCACCGTACCGTTGGCGCTGGCCGGAACGAGGTCGCCCGACTGCATGAACAGGTTGCTCGGATAGCGCATGATGAACGGCTCGGTGTTGCCGTTGTTCTGAATGTCGAGGCCATCGCCGGAGCTCGGCTTGCCGAGCAGCTGCTTGTTCGGGCAGCCCTCGGCAACCTTGATCGAGTCGTCGAGGAACACGCCGTGGCCGGCGTTGCGGATCGCAGGGAGCGACGTCATGAAGTCGCGGACCTTGTCGAACACTGCCTTCTCGGCCGAGTTACCGCACGGGCTGTTGTCGTTGTAACCGAACAGCCACAGCCAGCCGAAGCCGCCGGAGACCAGCGTGCCCTGTGCGACGTCGGTGTCGTTGAGCACGCAGTACGTCGCGTCCGACGGCGAGAACTCGCCGCTCGCGCAGCTCGCCGGGCTCGCCGGATCCTGAATGCCAGCGGTGCCTAGCCAGCCCTGCGCGACGTTGTTGTTACAGCCGACGCACGCGATGCGCGGCGGCTCGTAGTCGATCTTCACCGCGAGCGGCGCACCATTGACCGTCGTGAACCGATTCGAGCTCGTGCCGTCGCCCGAGGTGTAATCCTGGTAGACGAGCTTCGCCGACGGATCGAGCTCATAGAGGTCGATGCCGCTGTTCGACCAGTTGTACTTCGTCGCGTCGAGTGACGAGTACGCGCCCTGGCGCAGCCAGAAATCATCGAAGTTCGCGCGATCCTCGGCCGCGATCAGAAAGGTGCCGCCTCGCACAGGAAACTGCTTGTACTGATAGCTGTCCGTCTTCGGCACCAGCGTCGCGCTCGTGAGGCGGTGCACGGGTTGTGTGCAACCCGAGCCGCACGCGATCAGCGGGTCAGCAGAGGTCGGGGGGTCGGTGAGGTCACCGGTCAAGACCCACAAGTCGACATCGTTCGCGAGGTACGTCTGCCCGCCCGCGTTCTGACCACTGTTGAGTGCGACGATGGCTTTACCCGGGTTGACGAGCCAGTACACCGGAATCGCGCGCTGCATCAGGCGATAGACGAGGCCGTACGTCTTGAACATGCCGTCGTCGGCCGCGTTGCCGCCGATGCGCGTCGCCGATCCGGGCGCATCCCCGCACCAGCCGTTGCCCATGTTGAACGTGAGCGCCTTGCCGGTCGTGATCGCGGAAATGTTGCCGCTGCTCGTCGTCGAGTAGGTGAGAGTCGTGCAGTTGCTGCAGCCGTTCGTGACGACAAACGTGCCGTTGAGCGCCGAGTTGCCCGTGCCCACGATCTTGACGTAGTCGCCATTGCCGGCGCCGTGGTTTGCGGTCGTCACGACGGTGACCGTCGAACCGGTCCGCGAGATCGACGAGATCGACCACTCCTTGCGCGGCGGGCTCACGCCCGGCGGACCGCTCGTGCCCGAGCCGATCGGCTGATGACAGCGGTCCATCGCGATGATCAGCGGATGATGCGTGCCCGACGTCATGTTGAACGACGCCGTGCAGCAACCGCTGCTCGTCACCGTACAGGCCGACAGCGGTGCCGAGCATTGGGCGAAGTCTGCGCGGGCCTCGTGCGAACGCACGACGAGACCGAGCATGACGATGAGGGCTAAGCGGCTACCAACTTTCGCGCGCATATGAGCTCCCCGTGACGTGGTAGACCAAAACTCGATATTGCTTCACCGTGCTGTTGCGGTCGGTGATGTAGATCGTCGACGCCGTCGCCGAACCATCCGGCTTGAAATCGACGTAGTACCCCGGCAAGTTGGTGTCTTGCGCGGGCGTCGCGCCGGTCGATGTGACGGCGCTGTCTTCGGCGCTCCAGATGATCGTGTTCTTCGGCACGCGCTTGACCTCGAGCAGCAGCCAGCCGGTGCCCGAGTAGCTCATGCCCGTCGAAGGCGCGACGTCGACCTCGACGTACTGCTCGTCGGTCGACGTGTCGGTGTCGAACACGACGCGATGGACTTTGCGCGTCGACACCGCGCGCGTGTGCGCATAGATGAACGTCGAGTTGATCTGGCTCGCGATCACTTCCGCGTTCGCATCGTACGGACGCGGCGCAACACCGAACATCAAGCCGGCGAGCACCGCGATGATCGCGACGACGACCATCAGCTCGATGAGCGTGAATCCGCGTTGCGTGCTGCGCGTCGGTGATTGCATCAGTGACCGTCCGCCGCTTTGATCTTGGTGTCCCAGCTCTTGAAGATGTAATCGGTGTCGGGGCAGTCCGCCGTGATGAAATACCAAGACAGGGCCGGCGCCGACGGCGGTGCACCTGCCCAGGTGCCTGGCCACGCGCCGTCAGCCGTCGGCTGATCGCCCGCGTTACCTCTTGCGATGACATAGCTGCAGGTGAGCTTCGACTGCGGCGCCTGCACGCGCAGCAGCGTCCACGGCAGCGTCGCGGTCGTCACGCACGTCGGCGTCGTCATGTCCGTGCCCGTCGAGCTCGCAGTCGGCGGACACGCCGCCATCGCGAGGTACGCGCTGTTTTCCACCTTGTACTGCTCTTCGCGCGTGCTCAGCTCCGCGAACATCGGATCGACTTCGCTGCGCGACTTGCCGCGCTTCGACTCCTTGATGAACGACGGAATCACGACCACCGCGAGGATCGCGATGATCGCGACAGCGATCATGAGCTCGAGGATCGTAAAGCCACGTTGCGTAGCTCGCTGGTGCACCGAACCATGCTAGCACGCAGCCCCTCGAGACCGGCTCTATCTGTGGGTCAACACTGAGTTACTTGACCACCTTGCCGTCGACGTCCAGCTCGACCAACCCACCCGCGCCCACACTGGTTTTCGCGAGCTCGGCGAGCGCCTCGCGCAGCGTGAGTTGCTTGCCGTCCTTCTCGTAAGGCGCTTTGCGGTCTTTGGGCGGAGCGCCCTTCGGACCCTTGTCGACAATCATCTTTTCGTCGCCATTACCGACGACAACATAGACCGCGCCCTTGGTCTGGAGGTACTTCGTCGCCGACGCCTTGACCTCCTTCTCGGTGACCTTGCGCACCTTCGCGACGTACGAGTTGTAGTAGTCGAGTGGGAGCCCGTAATACACGAGGCTCCGGTATTGCCCGAGTGCAGATTGTGCCGTCGAGAAGCGGGCCGGCATCGCGAGCTCGGCGTTCTCCTTCTCGCGCTTCAGCTCCTCGGCGGTGACCGGCGTCTTGCCAGCCGCCAGCTCCTTCACCTCGCGATCGATCTCGAGCAGCGTCTGGTACGCCGAATCCGCTTGCACGCCAGCGGTCACGTTGACCGTACCGAGGCCCTTCAGCGGATACGAGAACCCGCCGCGCGCACCGTACGAGTAGCCCTTGTCCTCGCGCAGGTTCATGTTGATGCGGCTCGTGAACCCGCCGCCGAGCACGGCGCCGAGCATCGAGTTCGCGAAGTAGTCGGGTGCGTTGCGCTTCGGTCCAAACCACATGAGCGAGACCGACGCCTGCGCCGCGTTCGGAACGTGCACGAAGAAGATCTTGCCCTTCATCGTCTTCGCGGCCGGAAGCGCTGCGACCTTCGGCGCGCTGCCCGTCCACGAACCGAGCGGCGACTTCTCGAACGTCTCGCGAACCTGCGCTTCGGTGAGATCACCGACGACGAACAGGCGCGCGTTCTTCGGCTTCATCCACGTCGAGACTTGCTTCTTGCAGTCGTCGAGCGTGATCGACTCGAGACCGCCCTCGGTGATCACGGCGCCGAGCGGATGATCCGCGCCGTAGAGCACCGGCCCGCTGACGCGGAACGGGATCGACGTCGGGTTCGTGCGCGACTGCCGCACCGACTCGATGCGCCGCTTCTTCAAGCGATCGAAATCCGAGTCGCGCATGCCGGGCGCCAGGATCGTGTCGGCGAACAACGCGAACGTGGCGTCGACGTGCTTCGTCAGGCTCGCGAGCTGAATGCCCTGCGAGTCATCCGATGCATACGTGCTGATGTTCGACGCGGTGTCGGCGAGCGCTTCCGAGTACTGGATCTTGTCGAGCTTCTGCGTGCCCTCGGTCATGAGTGACATGCAGAGACCGGCGAGACCGTCCTTGCCGTTCGGATCGGTCATGCTGCCGCCGTCGAAGTTGAGGTCCATCGACACGATCGGCAGCGTGTGCTGCTCGACGAGGTAGACCTTGATGCCGTTCTTCAGCGTGAACGGCTTGACCGGCGGTAGCTTGAAGTCACGCGACGCGCTCGGCGCCGGTTGCGTACGACGAAAATCCTCGTCGGGGAACGCGAGCTCTTGCGGTTGAGCAGTTTGCGAAACAGCAGGCATCGTGTTCTCCGGAGGCTTCGGTGTGACCGCGGGGGTCGGCGTTGGCGACGGCGGCACCGGAGCCGGTGTCGTCGTCTTCGGAGTCGAGCCACAAGCGGCGAGAACGAGGAACGCAGGTACAAGTGCGCGCTTCACTTGGCACCTCCCGTCGGGTTCGTGATGATGGTGACGGCGTTCGCCGGCACGATGTACTTCGCAGCCGCCGCGCGGATCTTGTCCGGCGTGGTCTTGCGGTAGCGATCGAGGTCCCAGGTCAGCTTGCCCGGATCGCCGAGGAAGTGGTTGTAGCTCTGCAACGTGTTCGCGCGCGAATTGACGTCTTCGAGCCGGTAGATCACCGCGGCCTCCGTCGCTGCGACAAAGCGCGAGATCTCCTTGTCGGAGAGGTTCTCCTTCGTCACGCGCTCGAGCTCGTCGAACACGATCTTCTGCACCGCCTCGAGATCGGCCCCGGTGCGCAACGTGACCGTGACGCTGAACTGACCGGAGAACTGCATGCTGTTCTGACCGGCGCGAACCGATGTCGCGAGCTGCTTGTCATAGACGAGCGACTTGTAGAGTCGGCCGCGGCCCTCCGCGGTGAGCGCGTTCGCGACGATGTCGAGCTCGGCATCGCCGTCGCCGAAGTTCGCGGGTGATTGCCACGCCCACGTGACCTGGCGCTGCTTCGCGAAGCTGTCGTCGACGTTCTTCGTCGCTGCCTTCTGCGCGGGCGCTGGCACGTTCACCCAGGTCGGCTTCTTGCTGGTCGGGAAGCCGCCGAACCACTTCTCGACGAGTTTCTTGGTCGCGGCGACGTCGAAGTCACCGACGATTGCGAGCGTCGCGTTCGACGGTACGTACCAGGTCTTGAAGAAATTCTTCACGTCGTCGAGTGACGCCGCGGTGAGATCCTCGTGCTTGCCGATCGTCAGATAGCGATACGGATGGCCTTCGGGATACATCGCCGCATAGAGCGCGAACAGCGCCTTGCGATAGGCGACGTTGTCGTAGTTCTGGCGGCGCTCGTTGCGCACGACATCGATCTGGTTGTCGAGCGCAGCGCGATCGACCAGCTCGAGCAAGTGCCCCATGCGGTCGCTCTCGAGCCACAGCCCGACTTCGAGTTGGTTCGACGGGATCACCTCGAAGTAGTTCGTGCGATCCGTGTTGGTCGTGCCGTTGACGTTGCTCGATCCGATCTTCTTCAGGATCTCGAAGTGCTTGTCGGAGCCGACGTTCTTGGAGCCCTGAAACATCATGTGCTCGAACAGGTGCGCGAAGCCGCTCTTGCCGACGACTTCGTTGCCGCTGCCGACGTGGTACCAGACGTTGACCGCGACGAGCGGCACGCTGTTATCCGGCGCGAGGATCACCTCGAGCCCGTTCGGCAGCTTGTACTTCTCGAATTCCAGCTTGGGATCGTCCGCAAACGCGGGTGCGCTGACCGCGAGCACGGCAGCGACGACGAGCAATGGCCTCATGGGCCGGGACCCTAGCCTAGAGCTCGAGCGGCTGCACGCCGAGGACTACGTGATCCTTCGAGACAGCGTCTAGCCATAGGAGCAACCTGCGCGTCTCGGTCGCCGACAC
>DASUFX010000691.1:0-10343 GCA_036274355.1 Kofleriaceae bacterium
GAGCCTCGGGCATTTTCTCGACGAGCTCGACCGCAAGGTCGGCAAGGGCCGCTGGGCGATGATCCTGACCAGCGACCACGGCGGGAGCCCGTTGCCGGAGACACTGAACGGCGGCCGCTTTACGTTCGAGCAGATCCAGCGCGCCGCGAACCAGGCCGCGTCGCTCGAGCTCGGCGCGGGCGATTGGATTGCCTATGTCGGTGAGCCGCAGGTGTATCTCTCGCAGGCAGCTCTCGCGCAGGATCCCAAGTCGCTCAAGGCTGCGATGAAGAAGATCCTGTTCGCGCTGCGCGCATTCCCGGGCATCGCGATCGCCGATCGCACCGATGCCGTGACCGGTGATTGCGACAAGCGCGACGGCGACGATCGCGCGCTGTGCCTGACGCTCGATCGCGAGCGATCGGGCGAGTTCTTCTTCATGCCCGCGAAGGGCTGGATCATGGAAGAAGAAGACGAGCGCCTCGCAACCGCGCACGGCTCGCTCAACGACTACGACCGCAACGTGCCGGTCGTGCTGCTGCCGTTCGATCGCAAGCCGCATGACCCGGTCGCCGCGCCCGGCCCCGAGCTGTCGCTTGCCGAGATCGCGCCGCTGATCGCGAGCTGGCTCGGCGTGCAGTCGCCGACGCAGCTGCCGCGTTAGTTGTACAAGTAGTGCCTGACGCTAGCTCTTCAGCGTACGCGCCGCCGGCAGCTGGTGCTCGCGGAGCGCGCGGTTCGCACGCGCGATCGTCGAAGCCGCCCGCACGATCACGGCAAGCCCACCCGGAATGAACACGAAGCCAATGCCGGCGAGAACCACCGTGCCGATGAGCCCGAGCGGCACGACGGCCGCTAGCGTCGAGAGCGTGACGCCGAATGCGACGAGCGCGAGGCCGATCGGCATGTTCACGCGCGCACGCTTGGCCTCTTCGCGCGCGTTCTGTACCGTCGCCTCCGCAATCAATCGCCGCCGCGCTTCGTCGTCCACGCCGCGACTCTACCTCAATGCCGTCGCCGCGCTACAGCGCGCTACATCTCGTGCGGCATCGGCCGGCGCGGCGCCCGGAAGTAACGTAGCGGAGAGTACGGACCGAAGTTCGAGACGCGCGACGTATAGAGGTCCGCGTAGTCGTTGACCTGCTCGCCGAAGCGCGAGTTCTCGTTGCCTTCGCGCAGGCAGCTGCCCCAGTGCGAGTTGTACGCGCGATCGATGCGCGACTCGAGCGAATCGACTTCCTCGGTCATCAAGTTTGCGCGGTCGCGCAGCGAGTCGATGTTCGTGCGCGCATTCTTGCGCTCTTCTTCGAGGCGCGCGCGCAGCGCTGCTGACGTCGTCGGATCGTCGAGCAGGCGCTGGATCTTCTTGAGCCGCAGCGTCTGGTAGTCGATTTCCGACTCCAGGTTACGGTGTCGGCGATCGAGCAGATCGAGATCGCGAATTTGACCTTCGAGTCGTTCGCTCACCGTGATTTCGCGCTCGAGCTCCTGCAGCACCATCGCGGTGCGCCACATGTGTCCTTTGCGCAGGCGCAGGATGTCGCCGTAGATGTGGTCGCCGATGTAGAGCACCTGGTCGCCGCGGCTGCCGGTCATCTGCTCGAACGCGATCACGTTGCCGGCTTGATAGACCTTGTCGCGCGACAGGTGCTTGATCTCGCCGTTCGTGATCTGCTCGCCGGTCGCCGGATCGATCTGGATGAACGGGCGCACCTCGTTGAAGAACGCCGGCTTTGCACCGCCGACGATCACGATGTCGAAGTAGTTGCGCCACGAGGGGTACGCCTTGCGCTCGCCGTCGAGCAGGTAGCTCATCACGACGCTCGTGTAGTCCCAGAGCGAGTTGGTGAGCAGGAACAGCTTCTTGCCCGAGCTGCGGAATTTATGGAGCGTCTCGCCGAGCAGCGGATCCTTGACGATGAACGCCGGCAGGTCCGCCTTGATCACGCTCTTCAGCGTGTCGTCGCGGTGGGCTTCGTCAATGGCGGTCCGGATATCCCCGAACAGCTTGTCGTAGTCGACGGTGCCGGTCTGGCGATCCGCCCAGTCGACGAGCGTCGTGTACATGACGGCTTCGGGCAGACCGAACAACGTGTCGATCCACTCGAACCGATCGCTCGACAGGTTGATCTTCTCGTTGCGGTACGCCGCGCGCCGCTGGTCGTGATCGAGCTCGCGGAAGCCGTGGTAGCAGCGACCGACGTACGCGTGGCGGTCCATCTTGAACACGTTGCCGTTCAAGCGATCGACCATCAAACCACGGATCGCCCACCGCGGGTCGTAGGTGAGCTCCCTGATCGACTCCGGGTAGCCGTGCTTTTCGCAGAGCTTGGACAGGGTCAGGGCGATGGAGAGCTGCTCGAGCTTCTCCTGGTGATAGAGCGCGAGCGTGTAGTCCATGTCGAACCCGATCATCTCGATCGAGTCCATCCGGAGGTTCCGATTACAGAACACGCGGTTCTTGCGGGCGACGTCGATTTCGGTGGTCGTCTCGCCGAGAAGTGCGCCGATCGTCGGATCGAGATCGAGGCTTGCGACCATTCGACATTATTGTAGCGCGGTTGCGATACATTCGGGGATATGCCCTCGCCACCCTCCTGGAACCGTGAACACGAGCCCTTTGCCGAGCTGATTTCGGCTGAGGCGATTGCCGCCCGCGTCAGCGAGCTCGGGGCGCAAATCACGGCCGAGTACCGCGGGCGTGCCGATGTCGTCGTCATCGGCGTGCTGAAAGGCTCCGTTATCTTCCTATCCGACCTGGTCCGGCATATCGCGCTGCCGATCGTCGTCGATTTCATCGGCATCTCGTCGTACGGGGACGCGACCGTGTCATCGGGCGTGGTCCGAATCACTCAGGACTTGTCGCGGCCGATCGAGGGCAAACACGTCATCGTCGTCGAGGACATTGTCGACACGGGACATACCGTGCACTACCTACTGGAAAATCTCGGCACCCGCCGCCCGGCGAGCATCAAGCTCGCTTCGCTACTTCATAAGCCCGAACGGCAAGAGCGTGCGGTTACCATCGACTATCTGGGGTTCACGATTCCCAACAAGTTCGTCGTCGGCTATGGGCTCGACGTCGGACAGCACTACCGCAACCTGCCCTTCATTGGTTACGTGACGAACGCATGAAACCGGAGCAGCTCGAACGGCTCCCAGCGGTCCTCTTCGAGATCGGGAAGCTGATCGGATCGGATCTCGATCCGGGAATTCTATTGTCGCGCATCTCCGAGCTCATCTGCCAGCTCGTCAACGCGAAGGCGTGCTCCGTCATGCTGCTCGACGCGAGCCGCAAGCGCCTGCTCGCGCGCGCCGCCTACGGCCTGCGCACCGAGCGCATGCACACGCTGTCGTTCGCGATCGGCGAAGGCGTCGCGGGCTGGGTCGTCGAGCGCGGCGAGCCCGCACTGATCCAGGACGTCTCCAAGGACCCGCGGTTCGTGGTGCTGCCGGCGAACCAGACGCCGATCGCGTCGATGCTGTGTGTCCCGCTGCTCTCGCGCGGCGAGCGCGTTGGCGTCGTCACCGCGACGGCCGAGCACACCGACGCATTCGACGCGAGCGACCTCGACCTCGTGCGCTTCATCGCGACGACGATCGCGCTCGACATCGAGAACGTGCGACTGCACCGCGTCGCGGTCACCGATCCGCTGACCGGAATTTACAACCGCGAGTTCCTCCAGCAGCGACTGCCGGCGGAAATCGAAGCCACGATCGATCGCGACCGCCCGTTGTCGATCGCGCTCGTCGACGTCGACCACTTCAAGGCCGTCAACGACCAGTACGGCCACGGCACCGGCGACGTCGTGCTCGCCGAGGTCGCGCGCCGGCTGCGCAGTGCGATCCGCGGCGGCGATGTGCTCGTGCGCTATGGCGGCGAAGAGTTCATCGCGGTGTTGCCGAAGGCCGATGCGGGGCGCGCGTGGGAGGTCGGCGAGCGCATGCGTCAGCGCGTGTGCGAGCGCGCGTTCGATGTCGGCGACGGACTCGCGCTCTTGTTGCGCATCTCGGTCGGCATCGCGCAGTGGCGGATGGGCGAGGACATGGCCGATCTGATCGAGCGCGCGGACATCGCGCTGTACGGCGCCAAGCAGCGCGGCCGCAATCGCGTCGAGGTTGCCCCGTGACCGACGACGACCGGCCTCCGCGCTCCGGTCGTCGACGGCCCCCGCAGGAACCGACAGCGCCATCGTTACCGACACCATTCGAGCCACCCGATTTGGTGCAACCCAGACCGGCCGCGCCGGGCGAGGTTTCGCCCGCTGCATTAGAACCGCCGGCCGCGTCGGTCGAGGTTTCGCCCGCTGCGTTCGCGCCCGCAGTGCCGACCGCCGATCCGCCGAGCGGCGACATGCGGCCGCTCGATACCGAGCTCCAACCGCCCGGCTCGCCGACGCCAAACGATATCGCGACGTCCGGCGAGTACGTCGCGACGCCGATTCCACCGGCTGCTGGCGATATCGCGCTCGCGGGCGGCCCGATACCCGACGAACCGATCTTGCCGACGTCGCTCGACGACAACGCGTTGCGCGATGCCGTCGGCGCACCGCGGCCGGCGCCTCGGCCGAAGCGTGCGAAGACCGAGCGCCTCGACGACGATGGGCTGCCAAAGCCCGGCGGTCGCAAGACGCTCGTGATCGCGGCGGTCGCGGCGGTCGTCGGCCTCGGCATCGCCGCGCTCGTGCTGCTCGGCCGCGTGAGCTCGGCGCGCTACGTCATCGCGTGCTCGACGACGCAGGTCACCGCCGAGCAAGGCCGTAGCTTTCCGCCGTGGGGCTCTCGGCCGCTCACCGGGCCGGAGTGGAAGCCGATCGCGTTGCCCGCGAACGCCGAGTGCAAGCCGCGCGAGACCGATGACATCGGCGAGCTTGGCCGCTGGTACCTCGATGTCCTCGTCGATCGCGCGAGCACGACGCTCACCGCGCGCGATCTGCTCGACAGCATCCAGCCGAACAAACCCAACCCGCTCGACTTCGCCGCCGAGCAATTGAACCAGGCGCTGCTGCTGTCGCGTTCGCCCGATCGCCGCGATCAGCGCAAGGAAGTCGAGCGGCTGCTCGGCGATGTCCAGTACTGGCGCGCATCGGTGCGGCTGCGCGATGCGTCGGCGGCGCTCGTCGATGCGTCGCGCCAGTTCGATGCAGCGGCAGCACAGCGGCCTCGGCACGTCACCGACGCCGCGGAATGGGCAACGTTCCTACGCCGGCTCGCCGAGGAGTTGCGTGCGGGGCCGGCCGGTGTGCAGGCCGTGGTCACGCCGGGCCCACAGCCGGGTCCGCAGCCCGGCGAGCACGTGACCGCGCCGATGGGGACCGCACTTCCCGTCGAACCCGAAGGCAGTGGCAGCGAGCCGGTCGAGACGCCGGACGCGGGGCTGCCGACCGGCGGCGTGCTGCTGTAGCTGACTCGCGCGTAGTCGCGAGTTGGCCACGCGTCTGCACTCCTCCGAGTCGGAGGAACCATGGCACGCAACATCGCAATGCTCGTCGGGAGTCTTCGGAAGGACTCCTTCACTCGCAAGGTCAGCAACGCGCTGATCGAGCTCGCACCGCCGTCGTTGCAGATCGAGCATGTCGCGATCGGCACGCTGCATCTCTACAATCAAGACCTCGAGGCGGAGCCGCCGCCGGAGTGGCTCGCCTTCCGTGATCGCATCCGGCCGATGGACGGCGTCATCTTCGCGACGCCCGAGTACAACCGCTCGATTCCCGGCGGCCTCAAGAACGCGATCGACGTCGGCTCGCGTCCGTACGGCAAGAGCGTGTTCGCCGGCAAGCCAGCGGCGGTGATCAGCGTGTCGCCCGGCCAGATCGGTGCTTTCGGGGCCAACCATCACTTGCGGCAGTCGTGCGTGTTCCTCGACATGCCCGTGATGCAGCAGCCCGAGGCGTACATTTCGCATGTGGACAAGCTTCTCGACGAGAACGGCAAGGTCATCGAGAAATCCCGCGGGTTCTTGAAGCAGTTCATCACCGCGTACGCCGCCTGGGTCGAGCTGTTCGCGACGGCAACCCAGCAGCGCTCGGCGGCCTGATTCTGCGCTACCGTACTGAGAGATGCGGCTCCTCGTCATCGGCGTGGTGTTCCTCGCCTGTAACCACGGTTCGAAGGAAAAGCCGAAGCCGCAGACGCAGACCGAGCGCGCGGCGACCGAAGCGCAAGGCAGCGCCGCGACCGATCCATGGGCAGCCGAACCGAAATCGAACCCGGACGATCCGCCGACGTTCACCGAGCGACACAAGCTCGCCGACGCCGCATGCCCGACGGTCAAAGGGCCCTATTTCTACAAGATCGAGAAGGGCGGTAAGGTCTCGTACATCCTCGGCACGCGTCATCTCGGCGTGTCGCTCGACAAGTTTCCCAAACCGGTTCACGACGCGATCAGCTCGGCGAAGCTCGCCGTGTTCGAGGTCGCGCCCGGCGACGATTCCGAGCTGCCCGAGCAGAAGGTCGAAGTACGCGACGTGCTCGGTCCCGAGCTGTGGACGCACTACCAGGAGCTCGTCGGCAAGCAGACCGCAGACGCGCTTGAAAACACCCAGCCAAGCGTCGCGGTCGTATCGATGATGGCGATGTACGAGGACATCAGCGCGACGCTCGACCTCGAAATCGAGCACAAGGTGCAAGACGCGAAGATCCCGACGCAGGGCCTCGAGACAGCGGAGTTCCAGGATCGGCTGCTGAATAAAGTGCTCGACGTCCGCATGTTGCGTGCGGCGGTCCAGCAAACCAAAGATCGCAAAGAGCTCGAGAAGGAAAGCCGCGACGATCTCACCGAGTACTGCGCGGGCACCGACGACAAACCCGGCATGGACGACGACCAGCGCAAGGACATGCTCGCGGCCGGTTACACGCAGGCCGAGCTCGACAAGATCGACGAGGAAATGGTCTACGCGCGCAACGCCGACTGGATCCCGAAGCTCGAAAAGATCCTCGCGAAGGGCGACGTCTTCATCGCGGTCGGCGCCGATCACCTGAGCGGCCCCAAGGGCGTCGTCGCATTGCTCCAGAAGCGTGGCTACACGCTCAAGCGCATCACGCAGTAGCGTGCGGAGCGCTGACAGACGGCGAATCAGGCCTTCTTCACGAAACAAGCCTTGAGCGCCATCGCGCTGCCGTCGATCTTGCAGTCGATCTCGTGGTCACCATCGACCAAGCGAATGTTCTTGACCTTGGTGCCTTGCTTCAGCACTTCCGACGAGCCGCGAAGCTTCAGATCCTTGATCAGGGTCACGCTGTCGCCGTCGGCGAGCACGTTTCCATTGGCGTCCTTCACGACGCGCGCAACTTCAACTTCTGCGACCTCGACTGGCGCCTCGCGGGGCCACTCGTGGCCACACGTCGCGCACTCGTAGCGATCGGCGCGGCTCAACACGTCCTCTAGCGAACAGATGGGACAAGCGAGGTTCGTCATCGTGCCGCGCATCCTACGAGCACCAGTCGCTCGGCGCCAGCCCGGCGTCTCCTCACCGCGGAGCGGGCACGTGACTTGCTGTGCGCCACTGCATGCGTATTCGATTCGACAAAGGAACCCTCGTGATCGACCGCGTGGAGAGCGGCCTCGAACACGTGCAATTGCTAGGCGGTAGGCTCGATCAAGAGCTCGTCGCGTGGCGTCTCCCAGCAGAGAAGCTGTCCGAGCTGCGTGGCCGACTTTCGGCCGGACACGTCCGGTTCACGGACACGATCGAGCCGACCGCGCTCGAGCCACGCTGGTCGTTGCCCGAGCTCCGCTGGTACCAACGCGAAGCGGTCACTGCCTGGCGTGACGCGGGTGATCGCGGTGTCGTCGTGCTGCCGACCGGCGCGGGCAAAACACTCGTCGCGCTCGCAGCGATCGCCGAGCTCGGTGTCAGCACGCTGATCGTCGTGCCGACTCGCCTGCTCCTCGATCAATGGGGGCGCGCGCTCGAGGCCGCGTGGCCGCATCCGGTCGGCCGCCTCGGCGACGGCGATTACCGCGTCGCACCGATCACGGTCGCCACCTACGCAAGTGCCGTCACGTGGGCACCGCACATCGGCGATCGATTCGGCCTCGTCGTCGTCGACGAAGCGCATCACGTCGGTGCGTGGTGCCCGTCCGAGATCCTCGAGATGCTCGTCGCGCCATCGCGGCTCGGCCTCACCGCAACACCCTCGCAGGCCGCCGCCCTTCCCCGCCACATCGGTCCGCTCGTCTACGACCTCACGATCGAAGACCTGCGCGGCGAAGCGCTCGCCGACTACACGATCGAAACCGTCGACATCGAGCTCACGCCCGACGAACGTTCGCGCTACTCGCTCCACCGCAGCGAGTTCGCCAAGTTCTACGCGCAGCTCATGCGGATCGATCCAGGCACGTCGTGGCGCGACTTCATGAGCGTCGCGCGGCGCAGTGAACGCGGCCGCGATGCACTGTCTGCATGGCGTGCGTCGCGCGCGCTGCTCGCGTACCCCGACGCCAAACGTCGCGCCGTTCGCGACCTGCTCGCCCGCCACGCAACCGAACGCACGCTCGTCTTCACCGCCGACAACACGACGGCCTACGCGATCGCACGCGAGCTGCTCGTGCCGCCGATCACGTGCGACATCGGCCGTGTCGAGCGCAAGCGCATGATCGATCGCTTCCGCGCAGGCGAAACAACGGTACTCGTGTCCGCCCAGGTCCTCGACGAGGGGTTCGATCTTCCCGAGGCCGAAGTCGCGATCGTCGTCGGTGGCACCGGCAGCACGCGGCGCCACGTCCAGCGCATCGGTCGCCTGCTCCGACCCCGTCCCGGCAAGCGGGCGCTCGTCTACGAGCTCGTCGTCCAGCGCAGTGCCGAGGTGTCCCAGATGACGCGCCGCCGCCGCGGTCTCACCCACGATGACGCTCCAACGATGGAGGCAATGCCATGAGCACGCTCACTGTTCTCGACGAAACCGATTTCGACTGGATTGGCGAAGCGCTCGACGTTGTCGTCGCCGCCACCGGCCAGCCGTGGCGCGTCGCGCTCGAACACCTCGACGACGCGCGCCGCTCCGAACAATCACGCGCGCCCACCCGCTTTGCCGCCGTCGTCAACGCGATCCAGCGCCTGCTCGGCGGCCGTGCTCGCAACGCGAACGCCGCACGCACCGCGCGCACTCTGGTGCTCGGCAAGCCAACGCTGACCGCCGCCGAACGCGAAGCGCGCATCGCATACGCGGCCGGCGAGCTCGAGATCACGTGCGCCGCGGTCGAAACGATGCTGTGGTCCGACTTGCCGCGCGAGCGCCCGGTCGAGCTGCCGCGCGGTCGGCCCGCCGAGCGCGATGTCGCCGCGCACGCGAACCTCAGTCTCGTCCAGCGCGCGATGATGCGTGCGCAGACCGTCGAGCTTCGCGTCCGAGGCGATGCCGGCCCGCTCATTCACACCGCCGCTGCACGCGGCCTGCTCACTACCGTCTCGCGCGGCGACGACGGCAACACGATGCTCGACATCGTCGGTCCGCTGATGCTGTTCCATCGCACGGGCGTCTACGGGCGCGCGCTCGCGAGCCTGATGCCGCTGCTTGCCGAGTGCGAAGGCTTCGAGCTGTCGCTACTGTCGCGCAGTCGCGAGCAACTCTACCCCGTCGACATCGCATCACCGGTGTTGTTGCCGCCGGTGCCCGCGAACATGCAGGTGCCCGACACACGCCTGCTGCGACTGCTCAAGGAGCTGAAGCGCGCCGCACATGACATCGTCGTCACGCTGCGGCCGCATCCGATCAGCGCTGGGAGGTCGCTCGTATGTCCAGATCTCGGCCTCGAGCGCGACGGCCGCGTGACCTTCGTGGAACTCGTCGGGTTCTGGACCAGCGAGTTCCTGGTGAAGAAGCTCGAGCTTTATGGCGACGCCGGGATCAACGACGTCGTGTTCTGCGTCGACGAAGCACGCAGCGTCGCAAACGAGACGCTGCCAGACGGGCTACCGATCGTGCGCTACGGACGCCGCATGGCTGACACAGCAGCGGAGCTGGTGGCCCGAGTCATGAGCTAACAGCATCATCGTGGATGCGTTAGGCGCCAGAGGATCGCAAGCAGACGATCGAGGATCCTTTGCGGCTCGTGTGCTTCGCCGATCCAGCCCCAAGCGCAAGCCACGTCGAGCGCGGCTTTGACCTCGTTCGCGCTGCCGTGCGCGATCGAGTAGTGCTTGTGCTTGTTGCCCTTCGCCGATCGCTGGCCTTCGGCAAGATTCAACACAATGCTGCTCGCAGCGCGCCGCACCTGATCACCGAGCTCGCGATCACTGCGTTCGATGATCGGCACGAGCCTTTTGCCGGAGCGAGTGCTCGGCGAGGCCCGCCAGCCACGGAGGCGAGGCGTTCGCGTCAGGTTCGCCCGATCCCCGGGGTGGCTGCGGTTGCGGTTCCTG
>DASUFX010000692.1:0-8229 GCA_036274355.1 Kofleriaceae bacterium
GAGGGTGCGACGGGCCGCGGCGCGAAGCCGAAGGCAGGTCTTGTCGGCTTCACGGTCTCCGACTTGCGTATCCCCGACGCGCTCGAGCCGTGGGAGCGCGATGAATGGATCGGCTCGCCGGCGCGCATCGCGACCGCGCTCGACATAATGACCGAGGGCCCGCTCGGCGGCGCCGCGTTCAACAACGAGTTCGGTCGCCCCGCGATCCTCGGCTACTTCCGCACGTTCGAGCTCGGCGACCGCGGCTATCACAAGCCGGTGATGCTTGCCGGTGGCGTCGGCACGGTGCGCGCGCAGCACGTGCAGAAGGCGAAGGTGCCGGCAGGCGCCGCACTGGTCGTGCTCGGTGGTCCGGCATTCTTGATCGGCCTCGGTGGCGGCGCTGCGAGCTCGCTCGCGCAGGGCGCATCTGCCGAGGATCTCGACTTTGCGTCGGTGCAGCGCGACAACGCGGAGATCCAGCGGCGCTGCCAAGAAGTGATCGATCGCTGCTGGGCGCTCGGCGACAAGAACCCGATCCTGTCGATCCACGACGTCGGCGCGGGCGGTCTGTCGAACGCGATGCCCGAGCTGGTGCACGACGCCGGCCTGGGCGCGAAGCTCGAGCTGCGCAAGATTCCAACCGGCGAGCCCGACCTGTCGCCGCTCGAGCTGTGGTCGAACGAAGCGCAGGAGCGCTACGTGATGGCGATCGGGCAAGAGCGACTCGCCGAGTTCGCAGCGTTATGCGCTCGCGAGCGCGCACCGTGGGCGCAGCTCGGTATCGCAACGCCCGACGGCCGGTTGACGCTCGCCGACGAGCGCGGTGGCCCGCCGCCGGTCGATCTCCCACTCGAGGTGGTGCTCGGCAAGCCGCCACGCATGACGCGTCGTGCGGAGCCGCTGCCGTCGCCGCGCCGTGCGCTCGATCTCGCCGGTGCCAGCGTTGCCGACGCGCTCGAGCGCGTGCTCGGCTTGCCGACGGTCGCGGACAAGACGTTCTTGATCTCGATCGGTGATCGCACCGTCGGTGGCATGGTCAGCCGCGATCCGATGATCGGCCGCTTTCAGGTGCCGGTCGCGGATTGCGCGCTCACCACCGCGGGCTTCGATACGTACGCGGGCGAGGTGATGGCGCTTGGCGAGCGGCCGCCCGTCGCGTTGCTCGATGCCGCGGCCGCGTCGCGTCTCGCGATCGCAGAAGCGATCACGAATCTCGCCGGTGCACCGATCGGCACCGCGCCGAGCGCGCTCGGCCGCATCAAGCTCTCGTGCAACTGGATGGCCGCCGCCGGTCACCCCGGCGAGGACGCGCGGCTATACGCCGGTGTGAAGGCAGCCGCCGAGACCGCGGTCGCGCTCGGCATTGCGATTCCCGTCGGCAAGGACTCGATGTCGATGCGCACGCAGTGGGACGGCAAGGCAGTCGTCTCGCCGGTCACGCTCGTCGTCACCGCGTTCGGTCCCGTCGAGGACGTGCGCAAGAACATCACTCCCGAGCTACGCGGTACCGGCGAGCTGTTGCTCGTCGATCTGGGCGCGGGGCAGGGCAGGCTCGGTGCGAGCTGTCTCGCCCAGGTGTTCGGTCAGCTCGGCGATGTGCCGCCCGACCTCGACGATCCGACAAAGCTGCGTGGGTTTTTCGCGACGATGCAATCGCTCGTCGCGGACGGCAAGTTGCTCGCGTATCACGACCGCGCCGATGGCGGTGCGATCGTCACCGCGCTCGAGATGGCGTTCGCCAGTGGCCTTGGCCTCGAGCTCGACCTGACGGCGCTCCATGCCGATGCGTTCCGCGCGCTGTTCGCCGAGGAGCTCGGCGCGATCATCGAAGTTACGCGCGAGCATGTCGATGCCGTGCGGGCCGCGTTCGCGAAGCACAACATCGGTGTCCACGCGATCGGCCGCGCGGTCGCCGGTGAGCAGATCCGCGTCTCGCACGGCGGAGCACTGGTGCTCGATGCGTCGCGCAGCGAGCTCCGCGCGCGCTGGTCGCACGTCACGCACCAGATCGCCCGCCGGCGCGACGACAGTGCGTGCGCCGACGAAGAGCACGCCACGCGCATCGATGCCGCGAACCCCGGCATCGCGACCAAGCTCACATTCGATCCCGCGCAGGACATCGCCGCACCGTTCATCGCGAAGGGTGCTCGCCCGCGCGTCGCGATCCTGCGCGAGCAGGGCGTCAACGGCCAGATCGAGATGGCGGCTGCGTTCACGCGCGCGGGCTTCGATGCCGTCGATATCCACATGACGGATCTGATCGAAGGCCGCGCCGACCTCAGCGACTGTCGCGGCGCGATCGCGTGCGGCGGCTTCTCGTTCGGCGACGTGCTCGGTGCCGGTCGTGGCTGGGCGACGACGTTCCGTTACAACGCGCGCGCGCAGTCCGCGATCCGCCGGTTCGCCGATCGCCACGACACGTTCGTGCTCGGCGTCTGCAACGGTTGCCAGATGGTCGCGGACCTCGCGCCCGACCTCGTCAGATCGACGAAGGACGTGTGGCCGCGCTTCGTGAAGAACCGCAGCGAGCGGTTCGAGGCGCGTCTCGTCACGCTGCGCATCGAGCCGTCGCCGTCGTTGTTCTTCAAGGACATGGTTGGCTCGCGCATTCCCGTCGCGAGCGCGCACGGTGAAGGTCGCGCCGAATTCGCGAGCCCCGCACAGCTCGAGCTACTCGAGTCACGCTCGCTGGTCAGCGCGCGCTTCGTCGATGGCCACGGCGACACGACAGAGCTGTACCCGGCGAACCCGAACGGCTCGCCGAATGGCATCGCGGCGATCACCACGTCCGACGGCCGCATCACCGTGATCATGCCGCATCCCGAGCGCGTGTTCCGCACCGTGCAGATGTCCTGGCACCCACCCGAGTGGGGGCGGTGTGACGACAGCCCGTGGATGCGGATGTTCCGTAACGCGCGCGTCTGGGTCGGCTAGACCTTGCAGCGCATCACGACGACCGCGCTCGGATCGGGCGCCTGGCTGCGCTCGATGGTGAGCTTCAAGTGTGAGCCCCCGGCGCACGAGGCCGGATCCTCGAGCAGCTCCCAGCATGGCTTGTTCGTCGAGCTCGAGCCGTTGTTGCACTGAGGCAATGTCGTCTTCGAGGCGCCGATCTCCTCGGTGACGACGCAATCAAGTGGCATGGCGAGCGTCTCGTAGACGCATGGCGATCCGACGAGCCCGTTGAGCACTTGCGCGGTTTGGATCAACGGCCCCGATAGGTCTGCCTGGCACACCGTCCCGAACGTATGGCGCGGGAAGTGATTCAGGAACTCGACCACGCGTACGGCGGGGTCGCCGACCTCAGGCCCAGCAGCGCCCTGGTAGGTGCAGGAATGGGCGAGCGCGGGAATCATCGTGCCGCCACCCGGCGGCGCGCGAAGCTCGACGTCAAATGGCGTGGGCGGGGCGGCGATCGCGGCCATCACGATCGCGTTCGGATTCGCCTTGAGGCCCTGGAAGAACGTCGCGTAGCTGCCGATGTCCTTCAGGTACGCCGACTGCTCGTTCGAGTGACATGCCGTCTTCGAGCCCATCACGTTCATCGCGTCAGAGTTCGCGCCGCCGTTATCGCAGGTAACGCCGAAGCGGGTGCAGCGGAACGACTGCAGTGGTCCGAGCGTCGCCGTGTCGGAGCTGAGCAGCGTCGAGTGCGATATCGAACAGTCGTCCTCGTCAGTCAACATGACGATCGCGAGGCCTGCAGTCGGGCGGAGGAAGCCGGCGTTCGCCGGGTTGTTGTTGAGCGCGCGCTTCGCGGCTTCGATCGGTTGCTCGAATCCGCAGCCGGCGGCGCCGAGCGACGCGATCGCCGAGAACGCGCTTGCGAGCGAGCCGCTGTAGTTCGTCGTCCGCGTGCCGTCGGTGTTCTTGGTGTCACTGATGAACGAGCCGACGACGAGCGTGGAACCGTTCGTCTGGAGGTTGCCCGCCTTGCCGTTCCCCGAGCACGAGCCGGGTCCCGAGCCGATGCCTGGGCCTGCACTCGCGTCGTCGGCGCCCTTCGTGCCGAGGTCGGTCGATACGACACCGAGGTGGACGTTCGGCAGTCCGCCTTCGACCGTGTTGAGCACGTTGATGAAGTTCGGGAAGTTGTTCTTGAGGTTCGTCTGCTTGTCGAGCATCGACGGCGAGTCGTCGATGACGAACAGGATGTCGATGTCGCGATTGACCGTCACCGGCACGCGCGCGACCTCGGTGCGGCCGTCGCTGTTGCTGCCATCGCCGCCGGTCGATGCGTCTGGATCGACCTTGCAGCAGTCGTCGTCTCCACAGCCGGCGAGCGGCAGCAGGCAAGCTAGGTACAAGAGCTTCATCAGGCCTCCAAGGAGGATCGTACTAGATCCGACAACGAACCGAGACCATCGTGTCGGCAGAAGCCGGCGATGATCGAGTGACATCCACACGCAGGTGGGACACCGTCGTGCACGTTGCATCGTCGACGAGCTGGTAGCAGTCGGTCGTTCGTTGCGTAGAGCAGGGTGGGATCGGTGTTTCACCCGAAAGGGTCTGGTCGGCGACGACGCAGTCCGCGGGCGACGCGATGTCGCGCGTGAGACACGGGTCGCCGAGCAGGCCCCGGATCTCGCGAGCCATGGCGACACTCGACACAGTCAGATCCACGTCGCACACCGGTTCGAAGCGCCCGCGTGGCACCACCTCGGTCAGCTCTTGGATGCGGACGGCAGGATCTGCGGCCTGCGGGCCGTACATTCCGGTGTAGAGGCACACGTGCTGCAGCGCCGGAACCGCACTTCCGCCGCCTGGCGGCGTTCGTGCCTCCACGACAAGCTCGCTGACGGGTCCGCCTGCGATCGCGCCATAGAACACGTTACGTGCGTCGCCATTCACCGCTGCGATGAACTGTTCGTATCGATCGCGGCGCGTCAGGTATGCCGAGTCGTTGTTCCAGTGGCAGCGCGTCTTCGAGCCGAGCACGTACATCTCGTCGGTCGTTGCGCCGCCGGTATCGCAGAGCACGCCGAACCGCGTGCAGCGGAACGATTGCAGTGGCCCGAGCACGGTCGTGGCACCGCCGAGCAGCGTCGAATGTGCGAACGAGCAATCGTCTTCGTCGGTGAGCGTGATGACCGCGAGCGGTGTCGCCGGACGTTGAAACCCGGCGTTCGCCGGATTGTTGTCGAGGGCGCGGCGCATCGCTTCGATCGGTTGCTCGAAGCCGCAGCCCGACGCGCCGAGCGAGATAATCGCGTTGAAGACGTTGGTCAACGTGCCCGTGTAGTTCGTCGTTCGCGACCCGTCGCTCGCGAGCATGTCTACGATGAACGTGCCGTTCAACAGCGTCGTGCTGTTCGTTTGCAGCGCACCCGCCTTCCCAACACCAGAGCAGGAGCCCGGGCCCGAGCCGATGCTCGCGCCCGGCTGCGTATCCTCGGCGCCTTGCGCACCGATGTCCGTCGACGCGACGCCGATGTGGAGATTCGGTAGTTGCTCGCGCAGCGTGAGCTCGCCGAGAAATGCCGGGAACGCGGCCTTCAGGCTCGTCTGGAGCTCGAGCCCGCCCGGAGAATCGTCGGTGACAAACAAGAGGTCGAGGTCACGGCGTGCGGTCGCGGGCACGAGCGCCACTTGCTCGCGCGTCACACCTGCGTCAGCCAGCGAGCCACTGTCGTCGTCGGCACAGGCGGCGAACAGCGCGAGGACGACCGTGAGGACGACGGCAAACCGCACGTAGCCTTAGTGTCGGCAACGCGGCGGATCCGTCAAGGAATCAGAACAGCGGAAGCAGTGCGGCGATCACGCCGAGCACCGCGAACGCGTACTGCACGCGTCGACATGTCAGCCGCGTGCGCCGCCAGCCGGTGACGAGCACCATCGCAGCAGCAGCGCGGCGGCCCGACAAGAGTCCGGGCACGATCATGATGAGTGATGCGAGTGCCGCGATACGGCCGGGCCACAGCTCGACGCCGCCGAAGAACGCACGCGGCCAGATCGTCGGCAAGAGCAGCAGCTCCGCGATGAAGATCACCGCAACGGCCCAGCGCTGACCGGCGAGCAACGCGACTGCAGCAACCGCGAGCGTCGATGCGACCTCGGGCCCGTGCCAGCTCGATTGCGCGAGCGGCAATGCGGCAAGCGCTGCGAGTAGCGCCGACGAGCCAATCCAGAAGTCATCCCTCCGCCTACGAGAGCGGGCGATCTGACGTCGGCTGATCTGGGGTGGCGTTTCTACTGCATCCGCCATAGTGGAAATGTAACGCATCTCTGACAGATGTCCACTGATTGTCACTGGATGAGTACAATTGTACTCGTCCAAGTCTTCAAGATTGCTCCGTAAAACTCTCGGAACCAACCTGATACCAACACGCCCGTTACCGACCTACGTCATCACAACTCGCGCGCATCCGCTACTCCGGACAAGGCGGGAAAATGGGGTCAGACCCCATTTCGCAGCGCGGCTTTGTCGCACATGACATGCTCGACGCATGTCTCCGGCCGTCGTGCTTCTGATCAAGCTGGGTATTCGGCTCGTCGTCTTCACGGGCGTGTTCTGGCTCGCTGCCAAGAAGAACGACAAGGTCATCTTCGAGAAGAAGTGGGCGACGCCGCTCGTCGCGCTCACGTTCGCGGTGCTCAACACCGCGCTCTACTGGGTGCTGTCGAAGCTCGTCAACCTCGCCACGCTCGGCGCGGTCAGCTTCCTGATGCCGCTCGTGATCAACGGCCTGTTACTCGGCATCACCGTGCGCGTGTTCCAGAGCAAGAAGCACTGGTTCCGCATCGATGGCTGGCTCGCGATGATGTGGATGGCGATCGCGCTGACCGCCGCGCACGGCCTGTTGTGGCTGGGCGTCGACTACATCCCGAAGCACATCTGATTCACTGCACGACGCTGACGCAGCGATTCGCCGTGCACGTCGCGACGATCGCCTGGCCCGACTGCGGCACGCTGCCGTCCTCGGCCTGATCGGCGTGATTGCACCCGAGCGGAGGGCAGGCGAGGCATGCCTCGTACGTCTGCTCGACGGTGGGAAACATCCCCTGGGTGCCCGCATGCACCGCGATCATGATCGTGCCGCAGCAATCCGCCGACGCGACGAGCACGCAGTCGCTCGCCATCGTGCAGGTGCGATCGATCGACGACTCGAGGTTCGCTTTGCACACCGCCGGATCCGTTCGCGGCGCGTCGACCGTCGACGATGAGCCATCGCCGCAACCGACGAATGCGATCAGCAGCAGGCGCCGCATGCTAGTCCGCCACTTCGCGGAGCTTGCGCAGCATCTCGCGCGCCTCGTCGCAGTGCGTGGCGGCATCCTTCAGCGACTGGCGAATCAGCTCGAAGCTCGAACGGGGGATGTTGTGCGCGAATTGCTCGAACTCGCCCTCGGCGGCCATCACTTCGATGCGCAGGCTCGACAGCAGGTCGTTGAGCGACGCTGCCGCCTCGGCGGTCATCGCCGCGATCTCGAGGGCGCGCTTCACCTTGACACTGCCGGCCTCGACCTTGAGCGACGACTCGACCTTGTCGAGGCGCATCTTCAAGTTGTCGCGCTCGATCTCCATCATGGACAGATCGTTTTCGAGATCCTCCATGCGGCGGACGTTGTCTTCTTTGAACTTCTGGCTGCGATAGATGCGCAGCTCGGTCTGCAGCTGCTCGACGCGACGGCGGAGCACGCGAATCTCGACGTCCGATTCGTTCGTCTGCGGCGCCGAGACGCCGAGCGCTGCCATCGCGGCTCCCGGCTGCTGCGCTGGCATCGCCGCGCTCGGATTGATCGCGGCCACGTGGCCGGTCGGACCCGCGGAGGCGGTCGCGCCCATCCCTGGATGCTGCATCATCGGTTGCGGACTGCTCTGTGGTCCGGAGCCGCCCAGCTGCGCGGTATCGACGTAGCGGAGCCAGAGACTGCCGCAGCGGACCGCGTCGCCGTGCTTGAACAGGTGGCTCTGCACCCGTTGCTCCTGGAAGTAGACGCCGTTCGCGCTCGATAGATCCTCGAGCACGTAGCCGCCGCCTCCCCAAAAGATTCTGGAGTGATGGCGCGAGACCATCGCGTCATCCGTGCGGATGGCGCAGTCCATCGCACGCCCAACCTTGATCTCTGCCGAGGTCAGGTCGAGCGAGCCTTCGATGCCCTGCGCATCGCGCCAGAGAAGTCGTGGCACGCCCCGAAAAGGTACGTGAACCCGCGAAGCTGTACAAGTTCTGCTGGTCCTTGGGATCGGCGCCGCCGAGCAATGTTTTGCTCCCAGCTATCAGCCCCGCATGGTAAGTGAGCGCC
>DASUFX010000693.1:0-2353 GCA_036274355.1 Kofleriaceae bacterium
CGCTTGATCGACGGGCCGCTGTGCTGCCGGGTCGAATACCCGGCCTCCCCGAAGGACAATGTCGACAACATCGCCGGCAGCCATCGGGTCGCGTCTTACCACATCGGCTATGCTGTCGCGGTGCCCACTGCCGGGATCGTGATCATCGGAGACGAGATCCTAAGTGGCAAATTCGTCGAGGAAAACGCGGCTTTTCTGATCGGTGAATTACGGGTCCTCGGCGTCGACCTCCGCCGGATCACGTTCGTTCCGGATGACCTCGAAGACATCGCGACAACCGTCGTCGCGACCAGCGGCCGCTTCGACCACGTGTTCACCTCCGGCGGCGTCGGGCCCACGCACGACGACGTCACGATGGCTGCGATCGCCCAGGGCTTCGGCACCACCGTGACGCGCCATCCGGATCTCGAGGCCCGGGTCCGCGCCTACTGGAAGGACAAGCTCGCCGACGCCAACCTGCGCCTCGCCGACATCCCGGCCGGCGCCGAGCTCGTCTACGGCAAGGACCAGATCTGGCCGGTCGTCTGCTACCGCAACGTCTACATCATGCCCGGCGTCCCGACGCTGTTCCGGCGCAAGTTCGTCGACATTCGCGATCGCTTCCGCGCCGAGCCGGTGACCGCCGCGCGGATCTACGTCGACCTCGACGAGGGCGAGCTCGCGCCGTACCTCGACGCCATCGTCGCGCGGTACCCGGCGGTCCGCGTCGGCAGCTACCCGCGGTTCTCCGAGAAAGACTTCAAGGTGCTCGTCACGCTCGAAGGTAGCGACGGCACCCAGGTCAGCGGCGCGTTCGAAGCACTCGCGCTCTCGGTTGGCCCGAAGGTCGTGCGCCGCGAAGAGCCCGCCAGCGTCGGATAGGTTGCTAGCCCGACGCGAGCAACGCCTTGATGCTCGCGACGAGGGCGTCACGCGGAACATCGATCTCGCGGTTCTCGCGCAAGATCTTCAGCTTCACCTGGCCGGCGTCGCGCTCGCGAGAGCCGTACAGGATCGCGACCGGCACACCCGAGCGATCGGCGTACTTCATCTGCTTGCCGAGCTTGTCGTCGCTGCCGTAGACCTCGGTGTTGATGCCGGCGGCGCGCAGCTCCGTCGCGATCGCACGGTACTCGGGGCCGAGCACCGGCTCGACGTTGAGCACGAGCGCGTGCGCGGTCGTCTTGACGTCGGCCTTGATGATGCCGAGCTCGAGCAGCTGCGAGACCAGTCGGGTCACGCCGATCGAGATGCCGACGCCGGGCAGCTTGCTCTTCGTGTAATAGCTCGCGAGATCCGCGTAGCGACCGCCCGAGCAGATCGAGCCGAGGTTCGGGTGGTCGTTCAAGAACGTCTCGTAGACGGTGCCCGTGTAGTAGTCGAGACCGCGCGCGATCGACAGATTGATCTTGAGCGCAGTCGCCGGAACGCCCAGCGCGATCGTGTTCGTGTAGACGTCCTCGAGCTCGTGCAGGCCTTCGCGGAAGTTCGCGTTCTTCGGTTCGAACGCGCGCAGCGCATCGAGCGAGTTCGCGATCAAGATGTCGAACACCTGCTTCGCGATCTCGGGGCTGGTGAGCTCGGCGACCTTCGCTTCGAGCTCGGCACGCTCCTGTTTGCCGAGTCGATCGACCTGATTCAGCACGGCAGCGTGCTTCTCGACGGCAATACCGAGCGATTCGAGGAGACCGCGCAGCAGCTTGCGGTTATTTATGTAAATCGTGAAGGCGCCGAAGTTTAGCTGGCTGAAGATGCTGTAAATGACCGCCGGCACTTCGGCGTCGTATCCGAGCGGCAGCGTGTCCTTGCCGATCACGTCGATGTCGCACTGATAGAACTCGCGGAAGCGGCCCTTCTGCGCGCGCTCGCCGCGATAGACGCGCTGCATCTGATAGCGCCGGAACGGGAAGTTCAGCTCGTGCTCGTGCTCGGCGACATAGCGCGCGAGTGGCACGGTCAGATCGAAGCGGAGCGCCAATTCGGGCTTGTCGCCCTGGCCGAGCGCGCCGGTCGACTGCACGAAGTACACCTGCTTCTCGGTCTCGCCGCCCGACTTGGTCAGCAAGATGTCCGTCAGCTCGAAGACCGGGGTCTCGATCGGCACGAAGCCGAACCGCTCGAAGTTCGCGCGGATCGTATCGAGCAGGCGCTGATGCGCGATCTGCTGCGCGGGCAACAGCTCGAGGACGCCTCTGATGGTACGGGGCTGGACGGACATCGAAGGCGGCTTTATACCGCCTGAATGTTCGATTGTCGCCATCGGCCGCTACGCCTGCCCGACCCCGTCGTCGCGGAGCTGGCTGCCGCCTATGGCGAACCGCACCGCGCGTACCACAACGCGGCTCACATCGCCGAGGTGCTCGGCTGGTTCGAT
>DASUFX010000694.1:0-14817 GCA_036274355.1 Kofleriaceae bacterium
GTCGAGTCGGTCGCTGGGCCGCTCGGCGAGCGCGTGCAGGTGGTCCGGGATCTGATGACGCTGCTCCGCGAGCTCGGCGTGATCGAGCCTGCGCGCGAAGCGGCGCCACAGCGGGGCATCAACATCGTCGTCGCGGTGAGCGGCGCGATCGCAGCGAGCCACGCGCCGATTCTCGTCAGCGCGCTGCAGCGCCGCGGCCACGTCGTCGAGCTCGCGCTCACCGAGACCGCGCAGCGCTTCGTCAGCGTCGAGACGCTGGCGGCGTTGCTCCAACGCGAGCCGCACACGTCGATGTGGCCGCGCGCAGCGCACGTGCCGGTTCCGCATATCGCGCTCGCGCGCTGGGCGGACCTCGTCGTCGTCTACCCCGCGAGTGCGACGACCGTCGCGCGCATCGCAAATGGCGACTTCTCCGATCTCGTGTCGGCGATCGCGCTGACCACCCGCGGCGCGGTGATGATCGCACCGTCGATGAACATCGACATGCTCGAAGCGCCGGCGGTGCAGGAGAACCTCGACAGGCTGCGCGAGAACGATTTCATCATCGTGCACGGCGTGCCGTCGCAAGAAGTCGCCGACGCACCGGGCGTACGCCCGACGATCGGTGGCGCCGCACCACCGGCAAGCGAAGTCGCCGCGCTGATCGATGCGCTGCGCAATGCCGGCTACATCCGCCGCCGCGATGCCTGGCAAGCCGCGTACGAGCAAGGGCTCGTCCCGTGGGCGAGCGACAGCTGCGATAGTGACATCGCGGCAGCGCTCGTCGAGCACGCGCCGCCACCGCGCCGCCTCCTCGATGTCGGCTGCGGGCTCGGCCAGGTTGCGCGCCACGCCGCCGACGCCGGTTACCGCGTCGTCGCCACCGACATCTCCGACGCCGCGCTCGCAACCGCGCGCGACACGGCCGGAACACGCGACATCGTGTGGTTGCGCGATGACATCGGCGCGACCGCGCTCGTCGGACCATTCGACGTGATCGTCGATCGCGCGACGTTGCACACGCTGTCACGCCCGCGCGCGTACGCGTGGGCACGGGCGATGCGCAAGCTCACTGCACGCGGCGCGATCTTGATCATCAAGGTCCACCGCGAGGGCATCGCAAACGTCACGCACGGCTGGTCCGTCGCGGCGCTATCCGCGCTGCTGCCCGACTTCGAGGTCACGGCAGAGCGCGCCGCGGACCTGCCCGGCATCACGAACGAGAAGCCGATCGCGTCGACGCTCGTCGTGCTGCGCCGCCGTTAGCGCGCGCAGGACTTGTGGGCCGCCGGGTTGTTGCGGAACTCGTCGCTGTCGACGGTCGCGCAGTTCGCGCGAATCAGCGCGCGCAGGTCGCCAAACTCCTGATACGTGAGCGCCATCGACGGGAACACGATCGGGAACGTCGCGTCGGTCATGATCTTCGCGCGCAGGCCCGCAAGCTCGGTGCGGCCGGTGTCCCAGATCGACGCGAAGTTCTGCTCGTACTTTCCGACGAGGCCGGCGAACTGCGTACCGAACACGTGCAGCCCGCTCTCGAACGTCGCCTGCTCGCTGTTCATCGACGCGTTGAAGCTACCGGTGAGCAGCTCCTTGCCGTCGACGACCATGTACTTCGAGTGCATCTGGAACGCGTACGTGTAGTCCCAGCGATACGCGTAGCTCTTGAAGCGCAGCGTGATACCAGCGTCGACGAGCATCTTGGAAAACAAGAAGTCGTTGTAGAGGCAGTTGAGACGCTGCACCTCGGTCGTCGCCGCGGCGAGACAGGCGTCGAGATCCGCCTTCTGCTGCGTGTCGCCCGACGGCGAGATGTACTCCTGCTGGTCGAGGTAGATCTTGATGTCGACATTCGGGTTCGCTTGCTTCTTCGCGAGCAACGCCTCGACGAACGGGCGCAGGCGCATGTGCGTCGTCGCGACGTGGATCGATGTCGTCGCGCGGCCGATCGCCGCGTTCCATGCGTCGGTCAGCTCCTTCTTCGCCTTGTCGACGCGCCACGTGGTGCCGTCCGGGCCGCCGGCGGTGAAGTTGTGCGACGTGAACAGTGGCTCGATGCCGGCGTCATCCGGCACCTCGGTCGGCAGGATCTTCACCGTCGACAGCCCCTGCGACTGCGCCGGGCCCACGAAGTCGCGCGAGCCGAGCCACAGCGTATCGAATTCGTGTTGGAACGCCGCCATCAGCTCCGGGCTGCCTTCGATGAACAGCGTGTTCTCGTCGAAGTCGGTCGCCGCGCCGGCCGACCAGTTCGCGCTGCCCATCACGAGCTTCGCGCTCGCCACGTTCTCGCGCACGTCGCGCGGGCCGTCGATCAGCACGAACTTGTGGTGCATCGTCTTGTTGACCCAGCGCACGTCGATGCCCTGCGCTTCGATGCGGCCACTCTTGCTGTTCGCGCGCGCGGTCGGATCCGTCAGCTTGCGATCCTCCGCAGCGGTATCGAACACGAACCGAACCTTCACGCCGTGGTCTGCGCGATCCTTCAGCGCGGCCGCGATGCCGGCATCCGAGTAGCTGTAGATCGCGATGTCGATGTTGTGCTGCGCGGTGCGGATCAGCTGCGCGATGCGCGTGTTGTGTGAATTCGCCGCGGGCAGCGGCGAGAACATGACGTCGAGCTTGATGCTGCTGACGTAGCCCCTGTCGCGCGCGCGCTCGAGCAACGCGTTGAGCGTCGCCGGGCCGACGTACGGAATCGCGTCGAGCTCGGCGAGCGTGTCAAACGTGTCGTCGTCCGCGGTGCCCGCCGTCGCATCGGCACCGTCGCGATGCTTGACGATGTTGTTCGCGACCCGGCTCGTCACACCGGCGCCGCTCTTCAGCGACGCGGCGGTCTCGGTCGGATCGTTCACGAGGCGCAGCACGCCAACCGCTTCGGGCGTCCCTTCGTCGATGCCACCGTCGGCCTTGCCGCTCGGGAACGCATCATTTTCGCCGTCCTCGACCTCGGCCTCGGTACAGGCTGGAATCGCCCAGATCAGAGCCAAGACTGCGGTCGCATAAGGGAGGCGCTTCATGGGCGCCGGACATGAGCAAAGCCAAGGCCGCTTCACGTCCCCCGGCGAAAGCACTAATACCGCGAGATCATGGAGTGTTCGATCGCCATCCGGTGGCGTGTCCGGCTGCCGGCCGGCTGTCCGCTGGCCGGCCAAGTAGCCATGGGAGTAGCCTCGGTGCGTGCGGAGCCTCGTGGGCATCAGCCTCGCGTGCAGTCTGTTCGCCTTTGGCTGCGCGTCGGACGAGCGGCCGGAAGACATGCTCCCGTCCTGCCACGAACCGATCGAGCTGACTGCGACGGTCGCCAACACGACCGACCCGCTGATCAAACGCAGCTGCTTCGACGCCGCGGTGTGCGCTGCGCGCGATGGCTTCGGCGTGCTCGACGATATCGATCCGAACGTCCCAGGCCCGCAGTACGCCTGCGCCGTGAGCGACCTCGCCGAGTGCACGCCCTATCAGGGTCCACCGGCAAACGCGCCATGCTGGCGCGTCGCGATCGACACGACATGCATGACGACGCAAGAGCATCTCGCGCTCGAAGTCGTCTACGCCGTCGCGCCGCTGCTCGGCACCGCGCTCAGCGGATCGTGCATGGGCGAGTGCAACGTCCTGCACCAGATCGGTCGCTGCGCGCCGGTCGATCCCTAGAAGCCGAAGACCGCGAAGTGCGCGCCGGCGCCAACATTGCGGCCGACGACGTCGGCCATGCCGTCGTTGTCGTCGTCGCCGTAGAAGCCGTTGCCGAAACGCGCCTCGAGCGCGAGGGCCCAGCGCCGGCCGCGGATCACGTCGATCGACGCCGCGCCCATGATCGCGAACGCATCGTCGCTGTTCACCGCGAGGCTCGAGTTGTCGAGGCTCAGCGACGCGTGTGCGGCACCGATGCCGCCGGTGAGCGTCACGATCGGTAACGGGCGCCAGCGCAGTGCGACGGTGTTCACGTAGTGCGTGAACGTGAAGCCGTTGTCGCTGTGTGACATCGCCCAGAAGTCGAGCGCGATGCCGAGCGTCGGCGAGAAGAACCAGCTCGCGGTGATGTTGCCGCCGCCGGCTTCCGTGAAACCGTCGCACTGACCCATCTGGCCTTCGCAGAAGATCTTGCCGCCCTGCAGACCGAGCGCGAGCTCGAGACCTTCACGCTCGCGGTGCACAGGAGGCGGAGGAGGCAGCGCCGCCGGTGGAGGGGGTGGCGGCGCCGCCTCCTGCGCAAATGCGATGGTGGGGAGAAGCGACAGAAATGGCACGAGCAAGTGAGTCGAACGCATACAAGTCCTTGACCGCGACGGCGGCTGGCAATGGTTTCAGCAAGCTGCCTGCCAGCGGATCTGTGGCGAAATCCGGCGAGGGTGCCGCGAAAGCCGACGAAGCGGCATAAGCTGCCGCGTCATGAGTCGCCTCGCGATTACAGGTGTGAGCGGATTACTCGGTGGAAATCTGGCAGCCGAAGCGATCGCTGCAGGGCATCACGTGATCGCGACGAAGCGTGCGGGGACGAAGATCAAGCATCTCGCCGATCTGCCGATCGAATGGCGCGAAGCCGATCTATCGTCGCGCGATGCGCTCTCGAAAGCATTCGCCGGCGCCGACGCCGTGTTTCATTGCGCGGCGGCGGTCGGCGTGATGCGCGAGGTCACGCGCGAGATGCGCGAGGCAAACGTGACTGGCACGGTGAACGTGATCGACGCGTGCGTTGCCGCCGGCGTGAAGCGGCTCGTGCACACGTCGAGTGTCGTCGCGATCGGCCTGTCGACGAACGGCGTGCCATGCGACGAGACCGCGACGTGGAACTTCGACAAAGAGGGTCTGCTCGACGCGTACGCGATCACGAAGCACGAGGCCGAGCAAGTCGTGCGCGCCGCGCTCGATCGATTGGACGCCGTCATCGTGAACCCGACATACATGTTCGGCCCGCGCGACGCGCGCCCGTCGTCGGGCGGCATGATCATCAAGGTCGTGCAGCGCAAAGTGCCGGGGTGGACCGACGGGTACAACAACTTCGTCGACGTGCGTGACGTCGCGCGCGGCATGCTCGCGGCGTGGCAGAAGGGCCGAAGTGGCCAGCGCTACATCCTGGGCGGCCATGACATGACGTATCGCGTGTGCTTCGAGACGATCGCGAAGGTCGCGGGCGTCAAGCCGCCGCGGTTTCGCGTACCGATTCCGATCGCGAAGGTGTTCGGTCGCGTCGGCGATTTGATCGAAGCGCGCGGCAAGGAGCCGGTCGTCAACTCGACGCAGATCCGTTACGCGTACACCGACAAGTTCCGCTTCCGGTCGCAGAAGGCGGCGAACGAGCTCGGCTACACGTACGGCCCGCTCGAGACCGCTATCGCCGACGCACTCGGCTGGTTTCGCGCCAATGGCATGGCCTGATTCGCGCGCGTAGGCGGATTCCTACGCGACGTTCCGCGCACCGCCTACAACGAGATCCACCTGCGACTGACGTCGCCGCGCAGCCGCGCCGCGTCTACTGAGCATGATGATCAGGGTGATGGTTGTTGCTGCCGAAGATGAGCATCGGGATGAGATCGTGGACGCGCTTTGCGAGCTGCCGGGCATCGATGTCTGCGCGACGGCCACGGACGCGAAGACTGCGCTTGGCATCGTCGACCGCTCCCACGTCGACGTCATCGTCACGACGAACGATCTGCGTGGCGCCTCCCTCGTCACGCTGATCGACGACGCGCGGCGGCGTGGCGTGAGCGACATCATCGTCGCGCTCACCGCGCGCGCCACGCTGATCCCCGGAATGGTCGACTACTGGAAAGACCTCGGTGCCCGGTACGTGTGTGACCGACTGTCGGCGGTGATCAGAGTGACGTCGAGCATCGTCACCGAACGCGAGCACGCGGCCGAACGCCGCCGCGCACTCGCTCACCAGCTCGAGCTGGCGGTCGCCCTCGGTCACTCGCCATCGCTGCGCAGCTACTCGTCGCTGCACGCCGGCATTACGCCCGTGCGCAGCGCACCGCCGACCCGGATGCTCCAGGAAGTGTCGCCCGCGGCATTGCTCGAGGAAGCGCTCGGCCGATTCGGCAAGATCCTGTCGCCCGACACCGAGCTGATCCTCGAGATCGGTGACGACATCCCGCGCGTGCGCTGTACGGTCGGCGACATCGAACGGATCGCGTTGCATCTCGTGCTCGACGCGCGCGACGCGATCCCGTTCGGCGGCAAGATCTGGCTGTTCGTCGAGCGCGAGGGCGTGCGGCACGTTCGCATCGAGGTCATGGAGAGCAGCGGTCGGCCGCGCACACCCGGTGTCGGCGTCGACGTCACGCGCGCGATCGTCAAGCGTAACGCAGGCCAGCTGCACATCGTCGATCACGAAGGCGGTACGATGTCGCTGCAGGTCTTGCTGCCCGCGGTCGTGGTCGCGCCGAGCTAGCGCCGCTCGCGGGCTGTGAGATAAGACTTGCCGCGCGTCATCAGCGCGCGGAAGCCATCGAGGTCATTCGCCCGTACGACGGAGCGTAGCCGCTCGACGGCGTACAGCAGCGCAGCGAGCGATTCGGTGCCGTAGTCGTTGAGCGTCTGGATCTCGAAATAGAGGTCGGGGTTTTCTGCCGCGACCTTCTCGGCAACGCCGAGCTGCGCGTCGAACGTCGTCGACGACAGATTCGCGAGCTTCGGCGCGGCTTCGCCACTCTCGGCGAGCGCGGTGAAGAACGCGATGTTGAGCGCGTGCGACAGGCCGAGCACGTACGCGATCAGGCGGTCGTGACTCTCGAGATCCATTTCGACGAGCGTCGCCATCGTCGGCTCGAATAGCGCCTTAGCGGCTGCATTCGCGGCCGGCACACCGAGGTCGATGAAGATGACGTGGCGGCCGCTGAGCAGCTCGGTGTCAGGACCAAACATCGGATGGACGCTCGTCACCTGCCCGCCCGCCGCGCGAAGTTTCGCGAGGCCATTGCGCAGCGGACTCTTCAGCGAGCCGACATCGAACACGACGCCCTTCGGCGGCGCCTTCGCCATCTCTTCGAGGATCTCGGCGGTCGCGGGCATCGGCGCGGCGATCACGATCAGCTCGTGATCGAGCGTGAGCGTGCGCCAGTCGCGGTGGTACGTGATGTTCTCGTGACGCACCGGCGGGTCGCTCGGATCCGCGCTCTCGACCGTGAAGCCTTGCGCGGCGAGGTAGCGCACGAACCAGCGTCCCATGTGACCGGAGCCGCCGATCACGAGTGCGCGGCGACCGGTGCCCTCGCCACTCGCTGCGACGGTGTCCTTCTCCTGAATCGTGAGCGAGCCGCGGATGAGCGCGAGGATCAGCTCCTCGCCCATCGTAGGCGACAGACCATGCTCGACCGCGGCCGCGCGTGCGCGCTCGACGACATCGCGCTCCTGTCGATAGTCGCGGGTCGGAATGCCGGCGTCGCGCTTGATCTGGCCGATCCGCTGCGCGAGCGCTTGCCGCCTCGCGACGAGCGCGAGGATGTCGCGATCGATTTGACCGAGCTCGGTACGAAGGGGCTCTAGTCTGACCCGTGCGTCTTCGGACATGGGTCGCTAAGGTACACCCAACGGGTCAGACTGCTATGCGGATCGCGGGCACGAGCTCGTGCAACCGATAGCGATTCAGCGCGCGGAATGCCTCGTGGGCGGCCAGTACGATGCGCACGCCAGCCTCCGCCGACGTTGCAGTGAGGCGATCCATCGCCTCGCCGAGCTCGCGCCACTTGGTGCCGACCTGGCCGGCATAGCAGCTGAGATACGACGCCGCGTAGGCCATCTCGGCGCGCAGATACGTCGCGAGGTGGCTACGCAACACCGCGCTCGCGAGCAGCGGCCGTTCGATCACGTACATCCAACCGAGCGCGCTCGCTGCTCCACGAAACGCCGGCACGCTGCCGCACTGACGGAGCTGGTTGACCTCGTCGAGCGTCATGCCGAGAGCCATCAGATCGTGAACGACAAGTGGTGCCTTCGCGCGCTCTCGAACGTCGAGCAGGCCATCAAGCTCCGGGGACGTCGCGAGCGAGGCCTCGAGCGGGACCAAGAAGCCGTAGATCCGGGCCAGGTAGGTCCGGTAGTCGTCGACCGTGACGTGCGCCCGGAACAGGTACCGATCGATGTCACTGTCGGCATCAGCGTGATGGACTCGCGTCTCCTCGTTCAGGCGAGCCAGCATTCGCAGGTCGTCCATCGCGCGGCCTGTACTGCAAAACACGGACGACTCGCCATGTGACGCAAATCCGCACGGTTAACGCGTACGCAAACGCGCGTACGAGCGCATCGAGCGGTTTCGCCACGTGGCGTCGGCGCTCAGCTTCCCGGTTCCTTACGGGATCTTTACGCCCGCGTCCCGACGACCACTTTGGCGACGAGGTGGGGCTCGGTGCGCTGAACGTCGAAGCCGACCTCGTCGAGCAGCGCGCCGAGATCGTCGCCGAGGTAATCCGAATAGAACGGCTCGTGGAATTCGGCCGGGAAGCCCTCCAGGACCGGCTCGAGCTCCGGACTCTCGGACAGCTGCGCCGAGTCTTCGATCACGACGAGACCGCCCGGCCGCACCACGCGCAGCATCTCGCGCACGACGTTGCGACGCGCGTTGCGCGGCAGCTCGTGGAACATGTACGTGCTCGTCACGACGTCGAACGTCGCGTCGGCCCACGGCAATGCTTCGCCGTTTTCGACAGCGAGCGTCAGCTCCTGGATGTGCTCGAGCCGCGTGCGCGCCATCTTGATGTATGCCGGCGACATATCGCAGCCGTGCAGGCGCATCGTCGGATGCGCGATCGCGAGCTGGTGCAGCGTGCGCCCCGTGCCGCAGCCGACGTCGAGCACGCGAACCTTGTCGGCGCCGCCGCTCGCCTTCACGAGCTCGCTGATCGGCGGAATGATCTGGCGCCGCATCACGTCTGCGGTGCCGCGGAATAGCAGCTCGACGCCGAGCTCGTAGACGGTCGCCGAATGCTCGCTGAAGTAGCCGTCCGTTTGCCAGTGGAACGTACGCCGGTAGTACGGCGGGAATCGCTCCTTGTCGACTTCGGGAATGTCCTTGTAGTCCTTCGCGCGCATCCGGCGCACGACGCGAGGCGCATCACGCACCAGGCGCGGGAACTCGCGAATGAACCGCCGCACCGGAAAGTCGAACAACAGCTCGCGCGGATAGTGACCGGCGTCGACGTTCTTCAGATCGCGGCGATGCAGCTCGCTGCGCCGATGCTGCAGGCACTTCCAGACCGCGTTGTCGATCGTCGGCCGAGGCCTGCGCGTGATGAGCCTCGTCGCCTCCTCCATCACGGTCGCATTGATCAAGAACGACAAATGCTGCGAGTGATATGCGAGGCGGTCGAGGCGCGACAGCATCTAGGGCTCCTTGGGTCTCCTGCGACGGAGTAGCAACACCGCCGTTACAAACAAGCTTAGCAGTGCGGACGATCGCGCATCACTGGTTCCGCAACACGGCGTGGGATCGGGCGGATGAAGGTTCGTTCCCGCATCGGGTGCGCCATCGACGGTATTGCCAAAACACGCAAGTGCGCCATTGCAGTCGATCGCCGTCGACGTGATCCCGAGCTGCGGCACCAGGCAGCACCACGCCGACTGCTGATCCATGTACTTCTGAACGCACTGATCTTCCTGCACCGTACCGCCGGGGCACGCGACCGGTGCCTTGATGTCCTGATACTTGAGCACGCCGGTCCAGTTCGTCAGATCGTTCGTCTTCATGATGCCGAAGCCGTCCGACGGCAGGTTGAGCTGCGGGCTCGCGTAGTTCTGCGTGCACGCCCAGACGTTGCCGGCACTGTCGTTGTAGAGGCAGCCGATGTGCGGCGCGTTTGTCAGCAGCGTCCAGGTCGGCGTCGCCGCCGTCGAACAGTTCGTCGACGACCACGAGCCGAGCTCGCGCGTGCCGGCGACGCACGTCGTGCCGTCCTTCCGCACGACGAACGCGAGACCGAAGTTCGAATTCTTCGACAGGATCTTCGTCCAGCTCTGGCCGGCGTTCGTCGAGCGATAGAGCGAGTCACCGCTGGAACCGTTTTCAAACGTCACCTTGACGTACAGCGTGGTGTCCGTCGTCGGCGAGATGCCGACCACTTCGATCGTGGAGTTCGCCGACACCGGCGTGATGCCGGTCATGTTCATCGCGGTGTAGCTCGTGCCGCCGTTGGTGCTCGTGTAGAGCAAGAACACCTTCGGGTTCATGCCGTCGAGTCGATAGCCGGTGACGTAGACGCGTTGCGCGTTCGACGGCGCGACCGCGAGCGACGACCACCAGTCGCCGGGCTGGCCGGGGTTCGCCGAGGTCGGGAACGTCATGCCGTCGTCGGTCGACTTGTAGATTTTCGCGTCGGCCATATCCGCGGCCGCGTAGTAGATCGCGCCGTCTGGGCCACCCTCGGTCTTCGACACGAACGTCATGCCGGGCGGCGTCGACGTGAAGCCGCAGCCGTGCCCGAGCGAGCCCTCGTTGCGCATGACTTTCAGGCCGTCGAACGTGGTCGCGAAGATCGCGCCGGTCGACGAGTACACGTAGTCGGGATCGTATTGACCGCCGTAGCCGATCGCGCGCTCGCACATCCAATTCCACGTCGCGCCACCGTCCGACGACGTCACTGCGCCGAACGTCATGCCGGCGATGATGTGCTGGTCGTTGCCGCGCTGGAAGTTGATGGTCGACGTGTACGGGTCGCGACCGTTAGCGTGAGCGGTGGCCGCGAGCCCTAAGACAAGCAGCCCGGCGAGGGCGGTACGCATATCCGCAGAGTAACAGGACTACTAGCAAGCTCGGCTGCGAACCGCTCTGACAACAGCCGTCAGGGGGAGGCACTGTGATGTCACCCGCAACGGCGCCGCAACTACGCGGACCGGAACAGTCGATTTCGGACGCTGTGATCCCGAGCGTCGACACCAAACAGCACCACGCGGTGCCGAGGCCGCGATCCGTTCCCGCACATTGCACGAACACATCGGTGCCCTCTCGACACGCGACGCCAGCGAGATCCTGCATGCGCATCACCGGTGTCCACGTCACGAGGTCGCTCGATTTCATGATCGCGTAGCCGTCGCTAGGAATCGGCGGCCGCCCACCCGGTTGGATGCCGAGATAGTTCTGCGTGCCGGCCCAGACGTCGCCACTGGGAGTCTCGACGAGCGAGCTGATGTGCGGCGGGTTCGGCAGTGGTTGCCACGTCGCGCCGTCGTCGAACGAGTGCCACGCACCACTGAGCCGCGTCGCGACGACGAGCTCGCCGGTCGAGCGCGCGAGGAACGAGACGCCATATGGATCGCCGTTCGTGAACAGCTTGCCCCACGTCGCGCCGGCATCGGTCGAGCGATAGATCACGTCGCCGTTGTCGGGTTCTCGCGAGAACGTGACGCGCGCGTAGACGAGGTCGGGATTCGCGCCGATGTGGACGACATCGATCATCGAGCTGTCGGTGGTCGCGAAACTCGCCGTGTCGATCGGATCGAACGTCGCCCCACCGTCGCGACTGACGAAAAACAAGAACTGCTTCGTGGTGCCGATGAAACGATAGCCGGTGAGATACACGCGCTCGGAATCACTCTTCGCCACCTCGAGCGAGCGCCACCAATCGCCGAGCTGGCCTGGTGCGCTGACCGGCGCGAACGAGACGCCGTTGTCGATCGACTTGTAGATCGAGTGGTCGGTCGCGTCTGACGAGGCGGCATACACGACGCCGGTTCCGGTTGTCGTCACCGACGAGATCACGAGCTTGCCGAGGTTCGTCGGCGAAAAGCCGCAGGTCTGGCGATCGATGCCGAGCCCGGTGAACGTCTGCGCGAAGATGGTGCCGTCCGCGGCATACGCATAGTCGGGATCGAACGGATCCTGGTAATGCACTGCTTCTTCGCACGTCCACCGCCAGGTCGCGCCACCGTCGTGCGACGTGAGTAAGCCGATCGTCGTGCCGGCCAGCACGTCTTGCGGATGATCGTGACGAAACTCGATGTGGAGCGCGATCGGATCGCGACCATGGGCTGCCGCATCGCTCGCGCCGAGGGCGACGACCGCGATCAGCAGCAGGACGCGAACCATGCGCGCAGACTCTACTGCGAGCCGGGCGCCGTCCAAGTGCGCCTGCTCACACGCGCTTGCCTCATGCGAGGCCGATTTCTCGCAATCGCTGCTCGAGGTAGGCGCCGGCGGTGATGCTCGGGTACTTCGCCACGCCGCCGGTGCGCGCGATGCAGCTGGGCAGCGGCGACAGATCGACGTCGAGCCGCGCGTGGATGAAGCACGGGATCGAGAACCGCTCGCTCGACGAATCGCGCGGGTTTACCACCCGATGCGTCGTGCTCTTGTAGAGCCCGTTCGTCACGTTCTGCAGCATGTCGCCGGAGTCGACGACGATCGTGTCGAACCCGGTGTGCACCGGCATCCACGAGCCATCGCGGCGCAAGAGCTCGAGGCCTTCGGCCGTCGCGCCCGAGAGCAGCGTGATCAAGTTGATGTCCTCGTGCGCGGCGGAGCGCACGGCGCCGGGCGGGACGTGCTTGCCGACGGGCGGATAGAACAACACGCGCACGATCGTGTCGCTGTCCTCCGCCATCGCGGCGAAGCGATCAGCCGGCTCGCCGAGATATGCGGCGCACGCGGTGAGCAGCACCTGACCGAGACCATCGAGGCGCTGATACAAGTCGACGAACGTCGGCGCGAGCTCGGGCACCTCGCCGACCGCGACGTTGTCGCCATAGAGCGGATGCGTCCAGCCCGGGCGACCGAGCTGCCAGAACTCCTTGAGGTCGGCGGCCTCGGCGTTGACCGCGTGCTCCTTGCCCATGCCGGTGAAACCGCGCTGGCCGCGCTTTGCCGGATCGTTGTAGCGGGCCTTCGTCGCAGCGGGCAGATGAAAGAACGTGCGCGCGACGTCGTACGACTTCGTCATCAGCGCATCGGGGACGCCGTGGTTGCGCACTGCGAAGAAGCCGATGTCGGCGAGCGATTCACCGACGGTGGTGACGAACCGCTGGCGTGTTGCGCCGCCCTCGTGCCAATCCCCTAGATCAACAACCGGGATGTTCTGCGAGGTCATCGCGTCGCAGTATACGCGGCCACGAGCGCGAGCTTCGCTTGACGCGTCAGTTGCTTGATCCGGTATTCCTGGCGCATCGCCGCACGTTTGCCATGGCACTTGCGGGCGTAGACGAGACGCACGGGTCCGCGCGTCCGCGTGTACTTCGCGCCGCGTGGAGTGCCATGGGCCGCAACACGGCTGTCGAGATCGTTCGTGACGCCGCAGTACAGCGAGTCGTCAGCGCAGCGAACCAGGTAGACGAACCAAGCCACTAGCCAACTTTGTGCTCGATCTCGGGCGGCGCCGCAAAGAATCGGTTGCGCTTGGGATCGTTGAACCGCTTGTAGTCGATCGCCCATGGGGTCACCGACGCGCTGCCGCCCTCGACGACGATCGTCGCCGCCATCGGCGTCACGGTGCGATAGCTCGAGTCTTGCGGGAGGTCGTTGTTCTCGGCGCCACCGGCGGAGAACAGCGACAACAGCGACGCGACGTCGCCGTACATCGTCTTGAAGCCGGCGTCGATCTTCTCGTGGCCGCGCACCATCATCGAGCAGCCGAGCCGCGCCATGAACGCTTCGAACTGCTTCTTGCCGAACGGAAACCGCGCGTTCTGTGCCTGCAGATCGTCGGGAATGTAGTCGGCCGTCGACGGATCGCTCCACAGCATCTGGAAGCGGAGGTCCGGATCATTGAGCGCGGCCATGTCCGTCAGCTTCGCCTTGATGTCGGCGTCACGCGGAATGCCAGCGTGCACGAACATGAGGTCCTCGAAGAACAGCATGTTCGGCAGCTCTTCGAACATCTTCATGTACTCCTGGAACACCTCGCCAGGCACGAGACCGATCAGCGTGTTGATCGCTTCGGCCGGCTTCACGCCGCCGTAAATGCGGCCGCGGTACTCGATGTAGTACTCGTGGTTGCCGCGGATCGGGAACACGTGCTCGGGCGCCGCGAGATACAGCTGCATCACCGTGCGCAGCACGCCGTTGTAGCTGAACATGCCGCGATCGATGTAATCGCCGAGCAGGATCAGCTTCGGTTCGGGTTTGGTCTGATCGAGCTTCCACGCTTCGAGCTTCGCGAAGAAGTCGGCCTGGAGCAGCGCGGCCTTGAGACAGCTGTAACAGCCGTGCAGGTCGCCGAGAACGGTCAGCTCGTAGCGGCGGTTCGGCTGCGCGGGGTGGACCCACACATGGCCGTCGAGGAACGGTGCCTGGCCGGTAAACTCGGTGACGGACTGCTTGCCGGTGAGCTTGCCGTTCCCCTTCGCGCGCTGCTCGGCGAGCTTCGCGCTGAACTGATGGAGCAGATCGAGGTCGGCCTGGATCTGAGGCCGGATGCGCTCGGGGTCGCCAGCATAGTGATGCTCGAAGCGCTGGAAGAACGGATGGTCGTCCATCTTCGGTTTCGGCGGCGCGGCCGCCTCGGGAGCAATCTCGACCTGCTTGGTCGGGACGACCTCGATGTCGCGGTCCGACAGCGGCACGACGTTGACGTCGAGCAGCGCTTCGATCTCCTCGCGGAACTTCTTCTCCGCCGGGTGGACGGTGCCGTCGGCGTAGATGAGCTCGTCGATGGTCGCCAGGAGCTCGTTCTGGTTATCGCGGTCGAAGCTCTGAAAGATCTCGTAGCTGCGGAGCTTGAGCTTCGCGTAGACGAACTTCTCGACGTCCTCGCCGTCGGCGACCGCCTCGTCGAACAGGTCCTTGACGCCGCGATCGATCTGCTCGAACACCTCGTGGAAGTGGTTGACGAAGCGCGCGATCACCTCGTCGCGCGTCTTCGGATCGGCATCGGGCATCGCGGCCTTGGCGCGCGCCGTCACCAGCTGCCGGATATA
>DASUFX010000695.1:0-8492 GCA_036274355.1 Kofleriaceae bacterium
GTACGAGGCGCGCAAATTCGGCATCCATTCCGCAATGCCGATGGCCGAGGCGATGCGGCGCTGTCCGCACGCGATCGTCGTACGCCACGACATGGAGCGCTACGCCGAAGCATCGCGCCTGTTCTTCGCGATCCTGGGCGACTTTTCGCCGGACGTCGAAGGCCTGTCGCTCGACGAAGCGTTCCTCGATGTCACCGGCAGCGAGCGGCTGCTCGGTGATGGCCGCACGATCGCCGAAGCGATCAAGAAGCGCGTGCGCGCGGAGCTCTCACTCGTCGCGTCGGTCGGCGTCGCGCCGATCAAGCTTGCCGCGAAGATCGCATCCGACATCGACAAGCCCGATGGCCTCCGTGTCGTCACGCCCGAGGGCCTTCTCTCGTTTCTGCACTCGTTGCCGGTCACGCGGCTATGGGGCGTCGGTGGCGCGACGCGCGAGATCCTCGCAAGCATGGGTCTATCGACGATCGGCGACGTCGCGCGCTATCCCGAGGCTGCGCTCGTCGCCCGGCTCGGCGCGGCCAGTGGCCAGCACCTCGCCGCACTCGCGCGCGGTGACGATCCGCGTCCCGTGATCTCGGAGCACGAGCAAGTCACCATCGGCCATCAAGAGACGTTCGACGAAGACATCGACGACAAGGGCGAGCTCGGCGTCATCTTGCTCGACCAGGCCGATCGCGTCGCGGTTCGCCTGCGCGACGACCAGCTGCGCGCCCGCGCCGTCGTCCTCATCGTCAAGTACGACGACTTTCGCCAGATCACCCGCCGCACCACGCTCGATGCGGCGACCAGCGATGGCGGCGTGCTCGCCCGCGCCGCGATCGAGCTGCTCTCGAAGGTGCAGATCGAAGATCGCAAAGGCATGCGGGTGCGGCTGTGCGGGGTCTCGGCACAGAGTCTCGAGCCGCGCGATGCGCCGCGCCAGCTCGGCTTCGACGAGGCCGCGCGAGAGAAAGGTGAGCGGCTCGGCGACACGCTCGACAAGGTGACGGCGAAGTTCGGCAAGAGTGCGATTAAGCGGGCGATTCTCGTCACTCGCAAAGACGAAGAGTGATTTTGGGGTTCCCAAAGGCCGGAACTGGCGTGTCATTAGGGCAAAGACCATGTGGAAAGCGCTGCTTGCCCTCGCGTGTCTGTCGTCGCTGCTCGGCACGGCACACGCCGAGGAACCGATCGCGACCTACGCGATCGTCGTTGGCTCGAACACCGGCGGACCGGGACAAACCGATCTGCGTTATGCGGAAGACGACGCGCGCAAAGTCGGCGCGCTGCTCGTCGAGCTCGGCGGCTACAAGTCCGACCAGGTCGACGTCGTCGTCCACCCGACGCCCGAGCAGTTGCGCGCGCACATCAACGCGCTTGCCGACAAGCTCAACGCCGACCTCGCGGCCGGCCGCCCGAGTCGCGTGTTCTTCTATTACAGTGGTCACGCTCGCGCGACCGCGCTCGACCTCGGTTCCGACGAGCTGCTGCTCGTCGAGCTGCGCCAGCGATTGTTCCAGCTGCCCGCGAAGCTGACGGTCGTCGTACTCGATGCCTGCCAGAGCGGTGCGTTCTCGCGCGTCAAAGGCGCGCAGCCCGCCGCCGACTTCTCGTTCAACTCGCGCCAGCAGCTCGACGCGACCGGTGTCGCCGTGCTCGCGTCGTCCTCGGGCAGCGAGCTGTCGCAGGAGAGCGAGCAGCTCAAGGGCTCGTACTTCACGCATCACCTACTCGTCGGCATGCGCGGTGCGAGCGACACGAACAAGGACGGGCTCGTCACCGTCGACGAGGCGTATCGCTACGCGTACAACCAGACGCTGCTCGCCACCGCGGAGACCGCGGTCGGCGGCCAGCACGTGTCGTTCGAGGCCGATCTCAAAGGTCACGGCGAAGTGCCGCTCTCGTATCCGCGTGCAGCGACGAGCAGCATCGAATTGCCGGCCACACTGGAAGGCAAGACGCTCGTCGAAGACAAGCGCGCGCACTCGGTCGTCGCCGAGACATACAAGGCGAAGGGTGCGGCGGTGCGGATCGCGGTCGCGCCTGGCGATTACACCGTGATGGTGCGGCAAGGCACGACGCTGTCGCGCTGCGAGGTCAGCGGCGGTGGCGTCGTCGACCTCGGCAAGTGCTCGAAGGAGGAGCTCGTCACCACGACGACGAAAGGCGGCGGTTTCACGCGGCCGTATCGCGTCGAGATCCAGCTCGTGCTCGGCGCCGAGCGCAAGGACGGCTACACCGACACGCTGGAAGCGTTCGGCTACAAGGCGAAGTTTCTCGGCGCGACGACCGGCCTGTACGTCAGCGGTCTGCGCCGGCTCACGAAGTACTTCTGGGTCGGCGGCATCGTCAGCGATGAAGCGACCGACGAGTGGACGCGCGATACCGACGGCCTCTATCCGCTCCGCTTCAAGTGGGCGATGACGACGCTGGCCGCCGCCGGCCGCGCCGAGACCGCGTTCGCCGAAGACGGCTTCTTCTCGACCATCAAGGTGTACAGCCAGCTCGGGCTCGGGCTCGGCATCGGCCGCACGACGCTGCACGACCAGGACGACATGACGACGAAGGACAGCTACCTCGGGCCGGCACTGTCGCTCGGCGCGGGCTTCCTGTTCGGCGGCGACGACCACAACTACATCCTCAAGGGCACCGCGTTCTCGCTCGGCTATCAGTTCGAGTACGCCCCCGTGATCGAAAACCTGATCGGCGACACGCACGCGGTGGGTGGCCACCGCCTGAGCGCCGCCCTCTCGTACAGCTTCTAAGGCTCCCATGCGCAAACTACCCACCCTCCTTTTGTTCGGCGCGCTCGCGACGCAGCTCGGCAATACGAACTGCGGCCAGGCGCTGCGCGATCCGGGCTACGACCTGTGGTGCAGCGACGAGAGTGGCGGAAGCTACTACCTGTGCGCGTGGAAGGTCGAGCGCGGTGATATCAAGCGCGTGCCGACGTGGCACGAAGGCGACTCCGGCGTCGAGCTCGTCGGCACCGACGCCGCGATCGCGCAGCTTTCGCCCGTCGACTCGGCCGACGGCCAGTGCCGCGACGTCGACGGCAAGTCGGAGTGCACGTCGCCCGACAACGTCTGCCTCGAGTTCTCGCTGCTCGCGAACATCGACGACAACGCGGTCGTCGATCTCAACATGGACATCTTCAACGACGGCACGATCGAGAACACGCAGCGGCTGCCGATCGGCAAGTGGCAGACGCTCAGCTACAAGGTCGTGATTGGCCAGCCGTTCGCCGGCATCCGCTTCGAGCTCGCGAAGAGCGGCACCGGCACGGCGCAGCTCGCAAACATCGGCGCGCACCTCGCGGACAACTGCGACGGCTTGCCGGTGATCGAGCCCGGCCCGGCGCCGCTCGGCGCGCCGTGCGCCGATGCGAGTGACTGTGTCAGCGGCATCTGCGCGAACGGCGAATCGCCGGTGCCGTTCCCCGGCGTCGCCGGTTTTCTGCAGCCGGTCAAGGTGTGCGTTGGCTGCAGCCCCGAGCAGAACTGCTCCGGCGGCACGATCTGCGGCGTCGGCGATGCGACGTCGCCGGTGCGCGCGCAAGAGACTGTCTGCGTGGTGCCCGCCGCGAAGCAGCTCGGCGAGTCGTGCTTCTGGTTCAACGAGTGCGCGAGCAACTACTGCACCGGCGGCGTCTGCTCGACGTGCAAGGACAACACGCAGTGTGGCGGCGGCGAGCAATGCGGTGAAGGCTGGGACACCGTGTTCTCGGCCTGGGTGTGCAACCCGAATGGTGGCGCTCGCCAATCGGGAGAACCGTGCGTGAGTCATGCCGACTGCGCGAGCGGGGTCTGCAATGGCACCGAGCGCATGCAATGCGAAGACGGCCGCGAATGCGTGACCGCCGCGCAATGCCCGTTCAAGGAGGGCCTCAAGAACGGGCCCTGCACTACAGTCGGCATCCAAGGTGGAAGCTGTCAGTGATCCCCAGGCTGCGTATCGCGCCTACGGTCCTGCGTTAGTACGCAAGGCCGAGCGTGTGCTGCGCAGTCGCGAGGACGCTGTCGATGTCGTGCATACGTTGTTCGCCGATCTGATTCCGCGCTGGAGCAAAGACGTGGACCTGCCCTACCTCTACCGCGCCGTCACCAACCGTTGCCTCAACGTCCTTAGGGACCGCGGCACGCGGGCGCGCTTGCTCGAGCGCGAGCAGCAGGTGGCAGCGCCGGTCGGGCGCGTGCGGCTCGACGACGAGGTTGTCGGCGTGGGACTGATCGCGAAGCTCGCCGATCGCCTCGATGAAGGTCATCTCGAGGTCCTCGTCGCGCGCTTTGTCGACGACATGACGCAAGAAGAGATCGCCGAGCACCTCGGCGTGTCGCGCAAGACGATCGGCAAGCGGCTCGATCGCATTCGCGACGAGGTGATCGCCCTGCGCACGGAGGCGGCCGGCTGATGGCAACGATCGCCTGCATCGGTGAGCCGATCTCGTGGCTGCGCCTCGAGCGGTACGCGCTCGCGGGCGCGACCGAGCCGACGATCCGCGCTCACGTCGAAGCATGTGCTGCATGTCGTCAATGCCTCGACGAGATCCAGCGCGATGTCGTCGCGCTCCCGCCACTTCACGTGTCCGTCACGAAGCGACGCCGCTGGTGGACGCTCGCATTGCCCGCCTTCGGCGCGCTCGCAGCGGCCGCGATCCTCTTGCTCGTGCTGCGCCCGCGCGAGCCGAAGCAGGCGGACAACATCGTCCGCATCAAGGGTGTCGGCGAAGTGATCGTCGATGTCGTGCGCGAGCGCGGCGGCGTCGTGCGCGAGGACGTTCGCAGCTACCAAGCGGGCGATCGCTGGAAGGTCGTCGTCACCTGCCCACCAACCCATGAAGTCTCGCTTGCCGTCGCGGTTCGCGAGGACGGTGCCGAGCACGCGGATCGTCCGCTCGCCCCGGCGAAGATTTTGTGCGGCAATCGCATCTACGTGCCCGGCGCGTTCGAGCTCACCGGCGGCAAGCCGCATCGCGTGTGCGTGCGCATCGAAGACCAGGCGGACGCCTGCCTGACGCTCGCACCGGAATAACGCGCAGGTCTATTTCTTCTTGAACGCGGCGAGCCACGTCGACGACGACGCCTGCGGACCGACCGCGACGCAGTTGTACTTGCCGCACCGCCACGCGGTCGCGTGCAGGTCGTCGTGCTTTTCGTTGTGCTGCGGCGCGATGCCGCGACCCTTCTGAACGATGTAGGAGATCTCGTCGCTGCCGAGCTTGAGCCGCATCAGCGCGCCATCGCGGTTGAGCACTTCCACGCGACGCGCGCCGATCACGGCGGTCACGTCGGCTGGCAACGGCACGTCCTTGCCGACCACACCGATCGTCCATGCCCGCAGCTCTGGCATGGTCGGCGCTTCGAGATCCCACGCACCAGGCTCGCGATGGCGTTCGATCGCTTCGGTGACCAGCACGTTGTGCCGCGCGGGCAGCACCAGGTAGATCGTCACGACCAGCCCGATCAGCACCGACAGCGTGAACAGCAGCGAGACCGAGACCCGCCGATGGGGCGGCCGCGGCGGCGTGACCACCTGGTCATCGCCTTCGATCGGGCCTACTTCTTCGGGTTCGACGAGATGCATGGCGAAAAGCTCGGTGACGTACCGAAGCGCCGAACAAACTCCTCACGTACCTTGGCATGGAACGCGGCGAGGTCGACAGCGTCACCCGGCGCGATCTCCAGGTGGCGGCACAACAGGGCCTCGCCGGCATGCTGCTCGGCCAGGTCCGTGGCGGCGGCGCGCACGTTTTGGGCATACTCGTAATGCACCATCGCGCTCTTGCCCGTCGGGTAATCGAGTAGGCCCGCGGCGATCCGCACCTGGAGCACGCCCTCGGCGGCCGGTGCATGGGCAGCGGCGTCGGCGAGCGGGTACCACGGACAGAATCTCACAGGGGTAAGGTACCGTTGCCGCGTGGAGCAGATCGAGACCAGGCAACGCATCGAGCGCGTCGAATTCGGGCGCGATCTAGCGCTTGCCGACCGTCTCGTGCACGGCGATTCGCTCGAGGTCGCCGAAAGCCTGCCCACCGCCACGCTCGACGCGATTTACATCGATCCCCCGTTCGGCACTGGCACGGTCCGCCGCGGCCGCGGCCTGCGCTACACCGATCGCAGCGACGATCCCGAGGCGTTCGTCGCGTGGCTGATGCCGTTCCTCGAGCAGAGCAAGCGGACGCTCGTCGAGCACGGCTCGTTGTTCGTCCACCTCGACTACCGCGCGGTTCACTACGTCAAGGTCGCCCTCGACCAGCTATTCGGACGCGATCGGTTTATCAACGAGATCGTGTGGTGCTACGCGGTCGGCGGCAAGAGCCGGCGCGGGTTCGGGCGCAAGCACGACACGATCTTGTGGTACGCGCGCAGCGCGGACTGGGCCTTTTATCCCGATGCGGTCCGGGTGCCCCGCCGCGGCGGCTCGCACATGCGGCTCGTCGATGGCATCCAGGAGAAGACCGATCGCAAGACCGGCCGCGTCTATAGGTATCCGGTCCACGCCGGGAAGGTCCCGGAAGACTGGTGGACCGACATCGAGACGCTCAATCACTCCGACCGCGAGCGCACCGGCTGGCCGTCGCAGAAGCCCGAGCGGCTGCTCGAGCGCCTGATCTGCGCCGTCACCAAGCCAGGCGAACGAATTGCGGACTGGTTCTCGGGGTCGGGCACGACGGCGGCGGTCGCCCAGCGCCTTGGAAGGCGATTTCTCGTCGTCGATCGCGAGGCCGACGCGGTCGCGGTATGCGCGAATCGACTCCTCGGGCAAGGGCGTGCGCTGGCGTCCCGCGGGACACCGCCACCACCGTTAGAAATTCTTCGCTAGCCGCGGCGCTTGCGACAGGCTAAATCCCGGGCGAAGATTCAGCAGTTAGGCAAGTGATGACGGCCGAAGCAGCAGACGAGGCCACGCGCGTGACGCTCGAAGCGTGGCTCGTCACGGACGTCGGAGTCGTTCGTGACCACAACGAAGACTCGGCGTTCATGGAACCGTCGCAGGGTTTCTTCATTGTCGCCGATGGTATGGGCGGTCACGCTGCAGGCGAAGTCGCGTCGGCCATGGCGGTCGAGACCGTGCGCACGACGCTCGAAGCCGCGAAGCCCGAGATCGAAGCGTTCAAGCAGGGCCCGACCGATGCCGGTCGCCGCGGCCTCGTGCAGCTGTTGCAGAGCGCCGTTCTGCAAGCTCATCAATCCGTGTTCCAGCGCGGCCAGGCCGAGACCGACAAGCAGGGCATGGGAACCACGCTCGATGTCGTGCTGATCGCCGGCGGCGAAGCATTCGTCGCCCACGTTGGCGACAGCCGCACGTACCTCGTGCGCGAAGGCCGGTCGTCGCAGATCACGACTGACCACACCGTCGCCGAGGTGTTGGTGATCGAGGGCAAGTTGACGATCGAAGAGGCGCAGGTGTCGCCACTCCGCACGATCCTGGTCAACGCGATCGGCGTATCGGCCGACGTCGGCGTCGAGATGGCGCACGTCACGCTCAAGAAGGGCGATCGGCTGCTGCTCTGCAGCGACGGCCTGCACGACTACTTCCCGGTCGAGGACGAGATCGCGCAACGCATGTCGGCGGAGAAGCCGGGCGAAGCGCTCAAGGAGATGGTCGAGCTCGCGAAGACGCGCGGCGGCCACGACAACATCACCGGCGTCGCCGTGCACGTGATCGATCTGATCGAAGCTGCGGTGCCGAAGGGGCTCAGCGAAGACTCGACCCAACCGGTCGACATCCAGGGCAACCCGTTTGCGGCCGACGAACCGACGCAGACCGCCGCGAACGGTGGCAACACCGGAACACCTCCCGAGACGCCGACCGAGGCGCCGCCCGGAACGCCGACCGGGGGGAACTTCCGCCGGACCGAGCCGATGCGCGCGATCAACGAGGTCGGCACGCTGCCGACGCTGCCGCCGCCGAACAAGCGCAAGGACGACGTCAAGAAGGGCGACAAGAAGGACGCGGCCAAGAAAACCGACGTCTCGACCGATGTCGCCGCAGACGACGCGCAGCTCGACAAGAAGGGCAAGAGCGCGAAGGACGAGACGCCGAAACCCGCCGACAAGAAACCGGACGAGACGCCGAAGCCCGCCGACAAACCGGACGGCGATCCGAAGGCGGCCGACCCCAAGAGCGACGCCAAGAGCGATGAGAGTGGCGACGCCGTGCCCGTCGAGGCCGTGGGTACGGCCGATACCGGCCGCGTCACCGCACCGAAGAAGGACTGATCAGGCTTCGGGCTTCGGGCTACCGACTTCGGGTCGGAGCGGATCTCGGGTCGGAGTGGATCTCGTCGGAGTCGGCTATTTTCCCGCGGGCTCGCGGCGCTCGACGGTCGTGTCTGCTTCGATCTCGACGCGCTCGTGCTCGCCTGCGCGGGCGTCGACGACGAGCACGTCGCCGCGCCGCGTGCGTTCGAACGCGCGATTTGCATCCGACCGATTGCGCTTGAGCAGCCGCAGCGGCACGCGTCCCGCATCACTACAGCCGAACACTTCTTGCTTGCCCTTCTGCACGAA
>DASUFX010000696.1:0-10845 GCA_036274355.1 Kofleriaceae bacterium
CCGCCGCCTCCTCGCCGCGTATCGCCGCGTCAACCTCGGTCTCGATCGCCTCGGCGTCGATCCGCTCCTCGGCGCGCGCGAACTTCTCCCACACCTCGCCGTCGTTGCCGAACGCGTCGCCGTTGCCGGACCGCGCCGCCGCGAGCTGGGTCGCGAGCGTGCCCTTGCGGAGCCGCAGCATCTGGAGCTTGACCTCGAACTCCTTGCGGCTCTTGTTGAGCTGGATCGCGTAGCTCGCGGCCTCGTGCTTGTCGCGCTCGATCTTTGCGAGCTCGGTCTCGGCGTTCTTCTTCTCGCGCAGCGCGGTCTTCGCAGCCTCGTCGTCGCCCGCGCGCACCGCCATCATCGCGCGCTTCTCCCACTCGGCCGCCTTCGTCTTGTACTTCTCGATGTCGTTGTCGAGGTTCTTCGCAGTCGCCTTGTACGTGACGAGCTCCTGCAGCGCCTTCTTGCGACCCTCTTCGAGCTCCAGGATCGCCATCTCGAGCTCTTTCTCCGGATCAATTGCCTTGTCGAGCGCGGCGTTCGCCTTGCTCGAGATGCCGTTCTTGATCCGCGAAAAGATGCCCATGGCCGGAGTTTAGCGCCTATTCCTTGCCGAGCGCGTATTTGCGGTAGCGCTGACGGAACTGATCGTACGTGAGGCCCAAGAGCGCAGCGGCCTCCTTCTGCTTGTAGCGCGTACGTTCGAGTGCGTCCTTGCACAGCCACGCCTCGAACGCGTCGACGCGATCGGGAAGCGCCAGCTTCGGATCGTCCTGGAAGTCCGTGCCGCCGACCGGTGCTTGCTTCGCCTCGGGCGGTAACGCGAGGTCGATGTCCCCGGCCCTGAGCACCTCGCCTTGCGCCATGTACACCGCGCGCTCGACGACGTTCTTCAGCTCGCGCACGTTGCCGGGATAGTCGTACTGCGCGAGCCGATCGAACGCATCGCCGCTGATCTCGCGGACCGTGATGCCGGCGACCTCGGCGCGAAAGCGCATCAGGAAGTATGTCGCGAGCACGGCGACGTCCTCCAAGCGCTGCGCGAGCGGCGGCAGGGTGAGCACTTCGAACGCCAGCCGGTCGTATAGATCGGCACGGAAGGTGCCGTTGGCCATCGCTTGCTTGAGGTCGGCGTTCGTCGCTGCGATCACGCGCACGTTGACCTGGATCGACTCGCTGCCCGCGACGCGCTCGAACCGCTGGTACTCGAGCACGCGCAGGATCTTGGCCTGGAACTCGAGCGACATGTTCCCGATCTCGTCGAGGAATAGCGTGCCGCCGTCGGCGAGCTCGAACTTGCCTTCCTTCTGCTTCGTCGCGCCGGTGAACGCACCCTCTTCGTGACCGAACAGCTCGCTCTCGAGGAGGCTCTCGGCGACCGCGGCGCAGTTGATCGTGATGTACGGCTCGCTCGCGCGCGGTGACAGCATGTGGATCGCGCGCGCGACCAGCTCCTTGCCGGTGCCGCGCGGTCCGAGCACGAGCACGGGACGCGGCACGGGCGCGACCTTCTCGATCTTCGTCATCACCGTGCGCATCGCCTGCGAGTCGCCGACGATCTGCCAGCGCGGCCCGGCCGCTTTGCGCAGCCGCTCGTTGGTCGCGCGCAGCTGCTTGTTCTCTTGCTCGAGTCGCTTGCGGTCGAGCGCGTGCTTGATGATGCGCTCGACTTTCTCGACGGAGATTTCGAGCTTGTCCTCGAGGTACGGATCCTTGGTGATAAAGTCGACGGCGCCCGCCTTCACCGCCGCGACCGCGTCGTCGATCGTGCCGTGACCGGTGAGGATGATGATCGGTAGCTCCGGCAACCGCGCGCGGATCGCCTTGCAGATTTCGATGCCAGTGCGGCGGCCAGCGCCGAGATCGAGATCGAGGATGACGAGGTCGGCCTCGTTCGAGCCCAGCCACGCAATCGCGTCCTCGCCATCATCGAAGCTGACGACGTTGCCGCCTTTCGCGCGAAACACGTCGCCGAGCAGCCGGCGCACTTCGGCCTGGTCATCGACGCAAACGATCGTCCCGATCATCGATACGGCGCCATCATCCCGCTGATCGCGGCCTCGAACAACGTCGACGGCGGCCGAACACCCCAGTCCTTACCCGTGGCGTCGAAGAACACGAGACCTCCCTCGCCGACCGCGATGTAGCCGACGAATACGCCGTGCGCACACGCGAGCGGCGGAAACACGCGGCGATCCGCCAGCCGGCGTGCCGCTTTGAGCAAGTAGCCCGCGGTCGTGCGCGCGACGTAGACCGCACGCCCGTGCTTCGCGATCGCCGCATCGAGACCGCGCTGCATCTGCTTGAAGTAGTCCGGCGAGTCGTCCCACCGATCATTCGATACGAACACCACGACCGGGATGCCGGACTCCTCGAGCCGCGCCGCGAGCGCCGGTGCTCCATTGAGGTAGTCGCGGACGAGGCTGCCGGCGACGGGGTCGCTGCCGTCGATCACCCGCGTCATGCGCGCTCGGCGCTCGTCCATCGCGGCAGCACGGCGAGCCCTGCCTTGTCCGTCGGCAACGTGATCGTGATGGTCGTGCCCTTACCTTCTTCCGAGTCGACGGTGATCCGGCCGTGGTGCGCCGACACGACGCGCTCGGCAATCGCGAGCCCGACGCCGGAGCCGGTTTCCTTCGTCGTGAAGCCCGGCACGAACAAGCGGCCGAGGTGTGCGCGCGGAATGCCCGGACCGCTATCCGCGACGACGATCTCGAGGATCGGCGCTGCACTCGCGGCCGGCCCCGCGATCGCGCGCACGCGAACCGCGACCTCGCCCCGCGACGTCGCGCAGGCTTCCGCGGCATTCGACACCACGTTGAGCAGCGCCTCGCGCAGCAGCATGCGATCGCCGCGCACGTCCGGCAGTGCCGCCGTGTGCTCGAGCGCGATCGACACTTGCTGGGTACGCGCCTGCGCTGCGATCACGACTTCGTGGAGTAGCGGCGGCAGTGGCACGAGCTCGACGGTTGGCGTCGGTGCCTGCATCGAGCGCAGGTACTGAGCCCATTCCTCGTAAAGTGCGGTGACGTCCTTTTCGAGATCGCGCAGCCGATCGTGGAGGTCGCCCTCGGTCGTTAGCTTGCGTGCGCTGCGGGTGCGCGCACCGATGATGCCGAGCAAGTTCTTCACCCGGTGACCGTGCGCGTAGACGCCGGCGAGCACGTCGTGACGCGCGACCTCCGCCGTCGCGGTGACGAGCCGCGGCGCAACACCGGCAGCCGCCGAGCCCGCGCCCGGATTCGCCGCGTCGAGCAGCCTGCCGACGACGACACCGAGGCTCGGCGATTGCGCGTCGAGCATGCGCGCGGCGTTGCGCCACGCCATGCCGTGACTGGCGTCGATGCGCAGCGCGCGTTCGATCTCGGCGAGCGCGCCGGCCTGATCGCCGCGATCGAGCACGAGCAGCGCGAGCCGACAGGCAGCCGCCGTGTGGCCCGGCTGGAACGTGAGCCCTTTGCGATACGCCTCCTCGGCGCGATCGCGCGTCTGGGGATCGTCTTCGCACAAGCTCGCGCGCAGGAAGTGGAGCCGCGCGCGATCGAGAGCTGCTAGCTCGGCACCCGCGCTCGTGTGCGCGACGCTTTCGATCTCGGCGATCAGCTCGGCGCGCTCGATGTTCGCGACCTTGCGCGCGCGCCGCTCGAGCCGGCGCACCTTGAGCGCCGAGTCATCGTGGCCGGCCTCCGCGAGCTCGCGCTCGGCAGCTGCGAGTGCATCGTCGACCATCGTGTCGGTGACGTTGACATCGCCCGCTCCCTGCCGCGCCGCGAGCACGAGCGCGAGACACAGCTGATAGCCAGGCCGACCGCGCACGGTATCGAGGCTCGTCATCGCGTCGGCGCCGCGATCGTGTGCGACCACAGCCGCGGCGATTTCCTCCACGAGGCCGAGCTCCGCGACCTCTTTTTGCGCGGCGGTCAACGCCGCTTCGAACGCGGCTCCCGCCTGCGCGGCCGCGCCCTGCGCGTCGCCTTGCGAATCCGCGGCCCGCGATAGCTCGAGGTGCGCGCGAGCTCGATCCCATGGTTTCAGCTTCGGCGAGTCGAGCGCGGTCGACAGGCTCATGCGCGCCGCTGCGATCTCGCCGCCGACGAGCTGTGCCCGCGCGAGCAGGATCTTCGTCGCTGGGCCGGGCTCACGCTTCGCGGCCTCCGTCGCGTACGTGCGCGCGCTCTTCGCGTCGCCCTGCGCCAGCGCGATCTGGGTCAGCCGCAGCGCGGGCGTGACGTCATCACTCGTCGCGAGCGCACGCGCAAGCGCACTCTTCGCCGCGGCTGGCAGTCCGAGCGCCCAGTATCGGTCGCCGAGCTCGAGCAGTGGGCTCACGCAGCGATGGTATCCCATCCCTCGTAGGCGTAAGCGTAAGCGCAAGCGATCAGGGTGCGTCGCCTGCGGCGCGCCGAGCTACAGCGTCGCCACAGCAGCATGCTCCGATCGGGAGAGCCGTGCGGATCGAACATCGCCGGTCATCGCAACGCGAGCAGAACATGGATCCACCGCACGCGTCGCAGCTCCTGAGACGCTCGCTGCCAGTCGCCTTCGGAATGACGCAGAACGGGGCGGTTGCCGCTTACGCTTACGCCGACTTACGTAATTATAGCAACTGCTTCTTGCGTGCGGTGATGTGCTTGTCGAGCGCGTCGAGCGCATCGACAAGACCTTGTCGGCCGTCGGCCGTCGCCTTCGCGCGCAGCGCGACTGCAGCACTCTCCATCGTGATCACGTCGGACTGCAGGCGTGTTCGAACCGCTTCGTGCATTTCTCTGAAGTTGCCGAAGAAGTCTTGCAGCATGTCGCCGCGTCGTAAGGCCGTCACGTTGCCGAGCCGGCCCTCCTTCATCCGATCGAAGTACATCGAGATCTTGTAGAGAGGGCCCGCCACCTTGTGCGTCATCAGCACGAGGTAGAACGACAAGATGATCACGAGGCCGACGCCGACGCCGACCATCTTGTAGATCAGCGCGCGGTCCTCGGCGGCCATGCCCGCAGCGACCTGATCCTGGAAGTCCTTGAGGCTCTTGTCGTCCTGCGTGAGCGCCGCGAGGTCGCGCTCGATCGACTCCGACGCCGCGTGCCGCTGTTGATAGATCAGGTAGCCGAGCGAGCCGCTGATCACGCCCGACAGGACAGTGACGAGCAGGATGTAGCGGAGCTGGAGCCGCTTATCGAGCAGGTAGTTCGACAGCTTGCGCTTGTACGGCTCGCGCGGCTTGCCACCGCCGCCATCGCGCTTCGGCACGTCTCCGCCGAGCTTGCCGTCCTGGACCACCGTGGCGGAGGGTACGTCACTCAAGGGACTTCTCCTTGCGCGCCAGCAGCGTGCGCAGCTCCGCGATCGACGCGTGATCGCCGAGACCGGCCGCGTCAGCCGCTTCGATGGTGGCCTTGATGCGCGCGAGGTCGTCTTTCTCCATCGTCACGACGCCCGCGTGCGCGCTCTTGAAGTGTTCGTAGAAGTCGACGAGCTGGTCGCCTTTGCGCAGGTTGTAGACCTTGTCGAGGCGGCCATCGCGCATCTTCGCGAAGTAGAGGCTGACCTTGAACAGCGGGCCGGCCACCTTGTGCGTCATCTTGATGCCGTAGAGCGCGAGACCGAGCATGAGCAAGAGGCCGGTGCCGATCAGCACCCAGAGGATGCGCAGCCGGCCCTGCTCGAGCGCGTTGATCGACCCCGCCTGCCGCATCTCGCACGTGTGGTGCGCGACGATGCGATCGGCGAAGTCGGTCGGCAGCGTCGGCGTGATCGTCATCGACGTCTCTTCGAGCTGCACCGTCGCGTGACGCTCCGGCTCGGCGTCGGCCACGCTGTACGGCTCGCCACCGCCCTCGCACTTGACGACCGGGATCGACGTCTTGCGCAACGCATCGACGGCTTCGGCGTTCGCGAGCTTGTCTTTGACGTAGTCGTCGCACTTCTTGACCTTGATCAAGAGCGGCGCTGCCGTCTCGGGCTTGCACTCGGCGTCGGTGCACCACAGCGCCTTGACCGCGAGCAGATCCGCCTGCCCGTTGTTCGCGGCGACGTGCTTCGGATCGACCTTCGACAGCTCGGGCTTCGCTTCTTTCGGCTCGGCCGGTTTGTCCTCGGCGGCTTCGTCGGCTGCAGGCGCTTTGTCCCTCGCCTTGTCGTCCTTCGCGGGCGCAGCCTTCTCGTCCTTTACAGGCGCGGCCTTCTCGTCCGTCGGCGGCTCGGCCGGCGCTTCGGGCGCAGCGGGCGGCGCGTCTTCGATGTTCATCGGCACCGCCGGCTCGTCGGTCGTGCCCGGTACCTCGATCACTTCAGGGATCTTGGGGCACGCTTCGCCGCGCACGCGGGCCATCGCGACCGTCGTCGCTTCGTTGGCCTCTTTCATCACCCAGACGCCGAGGCCCGTCATCAGCACGGCCGACACGCCGACCATGAACAGCGTAAAGCGCAGCTGATACCTCTTGTTGAGCAAGAGGTTCTTCCAGCTGCGCTTGTACTGTGGTTTGGCGCCGGCCATCACGGAACCTTGGATTTGATCGTCGGCACGATCTTAGACGTGATCAAGTTCTCGATCACGGCGGTGACACAATCCTCGCTTGCGAGGTCTTGATCGGTTTTCGACGAGCTCGCTGTAACAGACGCACCGCCGTTGAGGAAGCCGAACACGCTCTTGTCCGGAAAGTCCGCGAGCAACATGCTGACTTTACACGAGATGGTCGCGCCGCCACCGGAGGTTTTGATGTCGAGAGTGTTAAGCGTGCCGTCGACGTAGAAGCCGGAGACCCCCTTCTTCGCGAGGTCGGCCTTGCTGGGGGTCCCGCTGGGCCACGTCTGGCTCATGTTGCTCGCCACCTTCGTCAGCGTCTTTTGCGCCGTCTTGACCATCAACGCCCGCAGCTTGTCGTTCTTACTGCTGGTCGTCTTGCTCGACATCGGGCCGACGTTCACGTAGATGCCGCCGCCGCCGCTCGGCTGCGTGGTCGTGCTCCCGCCGCCGCTGCCGATGGTGATCAGCGCGTTGCTCGCCTGGGTCTTCACGAAGTCGCTCGCGTCGTTCGCGGCCGCCGTCTTGAGGTTCGCGGTCGCGAGGCTCTTGTACTTGGTGTTCGGGTTCGACTTGATGAGCTTGCCGAGACCGACCGCCGCGGCGCCGCGGACGTTCTTGTCGCTGTCGTTGAGCAGCGTCTTCGCGAGCGGCAGGATGCCGCGCTCGTCTCCCGCCTTCGCGATGTTCAGTGCAGCCGCGAGGCGAACCTTGTCCGACGAGTCCGACAGCTGCTTGATCAGGGTGTCGACCGAGTCAGCGCGCGCGACACTCGAGACGAACAGCATCGCGATCACCACGAGCGGTGCCGCGAATCGGATCAAACGAGAGGCGATCTTCGAGAGCATTACGTCTTCGTGTTCCCCTGAGACGTACGACCAGCCCGCTACTTCAATCCAGAGTAACGACTTTTACAGCTCGCCTGCAAGGTAGCGACGCGTCAGCTCTACATAGTGGTGGGCGCCGTACGTTATTTGCTCCCGTTCCTTGTCGTTGATCGGCCGCTTCACCTTCGCGGGTGAGCCGACTACGAGACTGCCGGGTGGGATAACTGTTCCCGGTGTGACCAGCGCGCCTGCACCGACGAGGCTGCCGCGACCGATCACCGCACCGTCGAGCAAGATCGCTCCCATCCCGATCAGGCATTCGTCTTCGACCGTGCACGCGTGAATGATCGCGTTGTGGCCGACGGTGCAATCGTTGCCGATGATCGTGCCGGAGAACTCGCTCGTCACGTGAATGACGCTGTTGTCCTGGATCGACGTGCGTGCGCCGATCCGGATCGGCATCACATCGCCACGAATGACGGTGCCGTACCAGATCGACGATTCCTCCCCGATCACGACGTCGCCGATCACCGCGCAGGTTTCAGCGAGAAATACGCTAGGGCCGAGCTCGGGGCGTTTGCCTGCGTATGCGCGAATCGTGGCGGCCATGCCGCGGACGATAACCTAACGACGCGTCGTGCGAGAGTGCTCGGCCTGCTCGGCCGCCGCGAGAACCTCGTCGATGGCGGCATCGATGTCATCCGAGCCTGGCGCGATCGGCGCGACGAAGCGCACGACACCGCGGCAGTCGACGACCATGAAATGGATGCGCTCGGGATCGTCGATCGCGAGATCGGTGAACGTCTCCTCGCTGGCGATGGCGAGCGGCACCGCCGTCGTGAACCCGAAGGATTTGCGCACGGGCGGCAGTGCGGTGAGCTTGGCTTGCGTCGTCTGCGCGACGGTGTTCGAGAGGTTTGGCTGCGGCGACACCGCGAGCACGAACGGTGCGGTCTCGCTGCCCTTGAGGCGGCTCGTCAGGCCGTCGGCGATGCGATCGAACACGGCGCTGCAACCTGCACAGCGCTCGAGCATGAACCAGCCGATCACGGTGACCTTGCCGCGCGAGTCGGCGAGGTCGTAGCTGTGCTTGCTGTCGTCGGCGTCGACGACATTGGTCGATTCCATCTCGTGACCGACGAGCCGGCGATGCAGCACTTCGGCGCGCGTCGACAGCGGCGCCTGCAGGGCGATCTTCTCGGTGCCGCGTCGGACATCGAGCTTCACGATGTGACCGGGCGTGTTCGCGATGATCTGCGTGCGCAGCGACGTGCAGTTCGGCGTGCGCACGCCGTCGATCGCGAGCACCAGATCCCACTCGCGGAGCCCGGCATCCTGGGCGGCGCTTCCGGCGGTCACGCCCTTCACCTGACAGCCGACCCCGTGATCCTCCATGCTGATGCCGAGGAACGCGGGGTTACTCGACGGTGCCGCGTTCGCGATGGACGCGAATCCGACGACGGCGAAGAGCCCGAGCCAGCGCACGTGTGGAGCCTGCCTGAACGACGTACGAAGGGCCAGAGGTTTCGTGTGTTCCCATGTAGGACAAGGTGAGATTTTTGACTCCATGACCGGGGCGCTCGATCATTATTTCGGTGAAGCGCCGCCTGCCCGATCTCGCCCATGTCCTCGACGACGTTCGTCCGATGTCCTCGGTGCCGGTCAAGGCCATCGAGAAGCGCATCCATACCCGCTTCGATAAGGCGTTCCTCGTCGTGATCGGCAGCGAGCTGTACGGCGACTCGTTCGCGATCGCGCGCAACATCTCCGCGGGCGGGTTGCTCGTCGAGATGAGCTACGCGCCGCCGCTCGGCACCATCGTCACGGTGCACTTTCAATACATGCGCGAAGGCGACGTGCTCGACGAAATCGTCGCACGCGCCGAGGTCAAGCATCACCACTACCTCAACTTCACAGGCGGAAATGACGCCGCGAGCGCGCGCGCCATCGGCCTGCGTTTCATCGAATTTCTGGATCCGGGAGATCGCGTCGAGGCCGAGCGAATTCATTAGTCAGCGTACGCGTTGTCTCCGCTAACTTGCGAAGTCGGCATCGAACGGCTAAGTCCAGGACTGTGCGAGCCGCGCTTCTCCTCGCGATGATCGCGGCAACGTCTGTCGCGATCGCCGCCCCCAAGGCAAAGAAGCCCGCGACCGCGAAACCGGGCAGCGGCAGCGGCAGCGCTGTTGACGCCACGAAGCCCGAGCCACCTCCTCCGCCGCCGCCCAAGCCGGTCGATCCGAAGGTGCAGGCGATCGTCGATCGCGTCGCCAAGGGCGACAAGAAGGCGATCGACGAGCTGAACGCGATCGCCGTAACAAATTACGAGGACCTCGCAAACTTCCTCGGCCGGCCACACACGGCGACCATCGAAGAGCGCCGCGCAGTGCTCGCGGGAATCAACGCGCAGGTGCCCGACGAGAAGGGGCACTTCGTCGCGCCGCAGCGCAAGAGCGCCAAAGAAGAACAAGCCGACGACAACCTCGATTGGCTTGCCGAGCTGCAGAAAGTCGATCCGGCCACACCCGGCCTCGGCGAAGTGCTCGCCGATGACGCCTCGATCCGCGCGCTCGCCGCGTCGAAGGAGATCCGCGCCGGCTACATCCTGTTCGACGCCGCGTTCGGCGCCGAGACGATGATCTATCGCGACGAGGTCGGCCGCTACCTGCGCAAGATGCACCCCTACTCGATTCCGGCGCTGTTTCGTGAATCGGCGCGCCGCGACTACGACCGCAAGCGCTACTCGAACTACCAGCTCGAGCGCCTCGATCGGCAGGAGCCGGGCAAGGCCCTTGCGGCGGCCGCCGGCGACGAGAACCTGCGGATCGCGATCCTCGACGTCTGGGGCCAGACCATGTATCGCGAGGCCGTCCACGCGGTGTGGACGCAGGTGAACGCAGACTCGCTGCGCACGCGCACGAAAGCGCGCGAGACCTGGAAGCAGTACACCGAAGGCAAGGCACCGCCGCCCGCGCCGAAGAAGAAGATCCAGCTCGCCGGCGGCAAGACGACGAAAGAAGAGAAGGCGCTGTACCTGACGTCGCGCCAGCTCGCCGATAACGAGCTGCGCAAGTACTCCAACGAGCTGCTCGGCACCGACTATCCGATCGTCGAGCCGGTGATGGACGGCAGCGACGAGAAACCCGGCTACCGACCGCCGAAAGAAGTGAAGATCAAGCTCTCCGAGGTCACGCAGCAGCTCTGGGACTACTACGACAAGCAGCGCGCCGAGGTCGACGCGAAGCAATGGGCCGAGGCCGACGCGAAGTCGAAGGCCGGCGACCTCGCGACCGCGACGATGCTGCTCGACCGCCTGCTCGCCGCCAATCCCGATCACACGAACAAGGCGCAGATGGCGAACGTGTACTTCACGTACGCCAAGGAGCTCGAGAAGAAGGCGAAGTGGGGCGAAGCGTCCGCGGCCTACTCGAAGGCGCACGGCGTCGCGCCGCAGGGACCGAACGCGGTCGACGCACTCGCCGCATATCACTACACGCTCGGCAAGGCGCTCGAAGCAC
>DASUFX010000697.1:0-6015 GCA_036274355.1 Kofleriaceae bacterium
CGCGGCAAGCAGCGCGTGGTCCTCGTACCCGAAGGAGTCACGCAGCTGAAGCTCGCCGGTCGCAAGGTCGGCGCAAAGGAGCTCGCGCCGCTCGAGGCCAAGACGATCACGTGGTCGACGGTCGAGCCGCACGGCTTCCGCGAAACCAAAGCGCAGAACGGTGCGACGAGCGACTTCTACAGCAACGTCTCGACCGACGCGAAGACGTTCGGCCAGTGGCTCGGCTACGACCACATCGATTACTTCGAGCACGTGTTCGCCGAGCACGGCGATCCGATCATCACCGCCGAAATCACACCAAGCGAAGCCGGGGCGGTGCAGGTGCCCAAGCTCGGCACGCTGCGATTCAAGGTCGACGTCGAGCTCGCGGATGGCTCGCACGTCGCGAGTCCCGGCGCCGAAGCGACCGATACGTTCGGCATCCTGGCGAACGTGCATCGCGTGTCGGTGCGCGCGAGCGACGACTTTCTCGGCTGGCTCGGCGCCTATCTCCTCGTGCCCGAGGTATTCGGCTCGGCGGGGCCTGGCAACAATCACCAGACCGAGCGCTTCGTCGGGGCCGACTGTGCAGACGTGATGGTCGGCGCGATGCGGCGCATGGGAAAGAAGCTCGCGTATACGAACGTCGCCGGGCTACCCGCGTACACGACGACCGTAGGCGCCGCGACGGAGCTCGACGATCACGGGATGCCGGCGACGCCGATCGATGGCATCAAACCGGGTGACCTCATCCGCATCGACTACGGCGGCGTGCTGCGGCATCACACGCCACGCGATTGGGATCACGTCGCAGCGCTGTGGGAAGACCGCAGCGATCCGAAGGGTCCGCTCAAAGGCAAAGCCGACGGCAAGCTCGACGGCTTCGATCTCGTGATCCACGTCGGTCATCCGCGCCTGAAGATCGAGCCGCTCTCGGAGCAAGCGCCAGCGACGATCGACGTGCTGCGCTGGCGAGCGCGCTAGCCGTATTCATGGCACCGTCCGTGCGTGGACGCTTCGCGCGCATCGCTGCCCGACGTGATCGCGCATCTGCGCGCGGCGGCTGGGCCTACCGTCGAAGTCGATGTCACCGATCCAGACCTCGGTCGCGGCACGTACGCCGGCGAGTCGGTCGCGCATGCGGGTGTCGTTTACGTCCATCGACCGTTCCGCGTCTGGGTCGACCTCGCCGAGCGTCTCGGCTTCCGCCTGCTCACCCCGCGCCCGCTCGCTCCGCCGCTCGTTCGTCTCGTGTTCGAGCGTCTCGATCGTGCTGCTCGCCTCCGCCCTGACACTGGCGACGCCACCGAGAAGTACGGCGCGAACTCGGAGTTCGCGCGGATCTCGAAGCTCGAGGATCCAGGGTTCGTGATCGACATGGCCGACGCGTTGGCGCGCGTCGCGCCAGATCCCAACGCACGCGTGCTAGACCTTGGCGTCAACACCGGCGACGAGCTCGCGCTGTTGATGACGCTATCGCCCGCGCTGCGAACAGCGACGCTGGTCGGCATCGATCACAGCGCCTCGGCGATCGCGCGAGCGCGTGAACGTTTCGCCGGTGCGCCGAACGTGCAGCTTCACGAGGCTGACCTCTCGACGCTCGGCGCACTCGACCTGGGTCGCTTCGATCTCGTGCTGTCGATCGGCACCCTGCAGAGCCCCGGCATCGACGACCGCGAGGTGGTTCGCCAGATCGTGCAGAACCATCTCGCTCCCACCGGTGCGGTGATCATCGGCGTTCCGAACTGCCGCTACCTCGACGGCGAGGTCGAGTACGGCACGCGCATGAAGAACTTCACGCAACCCGAGCTCGGCCTACTCGTCAAGGACGTCGCGTTCTATCGGAAGTATCTCCAGCAGCATCACCGCCAGGTCTACGTCACCGGCAAGCACTACATCCTCGTCACCGGCGTTGCGGATCAGGACGCGAACACGTGAGGAATGCAGAAGGTCGAGAGCGCGGGCGGCGCTGCAGCGCGATGGACGCGCACGTCGAACACGACATCGGGCGGGAACGCGGCGAAGTGACGCTGGCACGCGATCAGAATCTCGCCGCTCTGCGGATCGAACGGCGCGATCGGCTCTTCGAACATCACCTTGCCGCTTTCATCGCGGACGATCACCTCGACGCGCTCGGCGGCCGTCAAGTCGAGGCCGGTGAGGTGATGGATCATGAAGTCGACGTGGCGCTCGAACGTGACCGGCGTGCGGCGCTCGGCGATGAAGTCGTTGTCGACGATCGTCAGGCCGCGTGCGCGCAACGCAGCAAGCTCCGCGTGCGAGATCACCGGTGGCAGGCCACGGAACGCCTGCGCGACCTGTTGAACGTGCGTGGCATTCGCGAGGCACTCGTCGCACGCAAACAGGTGTTCTTCGACCTGCGCGAGCGCGGCCTCGTCGAGATCGTCGGCCCAGTAGGCGACGAGCTGCTCGTCAGTCAGCGGCGTCGCGCAACTCATGACGCCGCTCCGAGGCAATCGCGCAGCTGCGCGACCGCGCGATGACGAACAACGCGCACGTTGCCGACGCTCGTTTCGAGGACGGCTGCGATCTCGTCGGCCGATTTCTCGCGATAGAACGACAGATGCAGCACGGTGCGCGCGCGCGTCTCGAGCCGCTGCAGACAGTGCAGCAATGCTTCGATGTCGAGCTCGTCGTGCCGCGGCAACACGGACTCGACATCGAGCTCGGCGACGTCGGTTGGCACCGCACGCGTCTCGGCGTGACGCGCACGCGACGCGAGGTTGCGCGCCATGCCGAGCACGAACCGATCGAAGCGCTCGGGATCCTCGACGCGACCCGCGCGCATCGCCTCGATCATCGCCACGAGCACCACCTGGACGAGCTCGCGTGCGCGATCTTCGTCGCGTAGATGCTTGAGGCCATACAGCCGCACGCGTGGCGCGAATCGCCGGCACAGCTCGGCCTCGGCCGCATGATCGCGACCCGCGGCCGCAACACGCCGCACGAGGTCAGCATGGGTCTCCAGCGTCAGGTCGGGCGGCACTCGTGCGCAAAATAGCACGCACCTAGACGCCGAGTGCGTCGGCGAGCCCTTTGAGCAGCGCGGCGCCGTTGCCGCGGTACGAGCTGCCGTGCATCAGTGCGAGCGTCGTCGGCTCGGTACGCGCGAGCTTCTCGAGGATCGCGCGGGTGTTCGCTTCGATCGCAACGCCGCCCATCGCCGCGCGCATTGCCTCGGACGGGCCGAGGACTTCTTGCTCGGTGATCGGCGCGACGTCGGCGCCCGCGTGCGTGAACAGGTCACCGCACAAGAGCGTGCGGCTCGTCGACTCGAACATGTAGCCGCACTCCCAGTTGTGCGGGAGGTTCGGCGCGTCGAGCCAGCGCACCTTGCGCGTGCCGAGTGACAGCTCTTCGCCGTCGGCGAGCGGCCGCGGCGCACGGATCGCGTAGTCCTCGACCGACACCATCGCGCCGATCATGCTGCACACCGCCTGCGACTGCGGCGCCGCGGCGAGCCAGTCGTTGAGCGAGCCGCACTCGTCAGACTCGAAGTGCGAGAACCCGACGTAACGGAGCTTCGCGACGTCGCCGAGCACGTGCTCGACCGCTTGGCGCACGAGCGGAAACATCTTGCGGAGGCCGGTGTGGAACAGCAGCGGCGCGTCGTCGACGATTAAGAACTGGTTGAACGTGAAGCCGCCCGGCAGCCCGGGGTTCGGCGGCACCGGCGTGCTGATGCGATAGATGCTCGGTGCGATCTCGTGGACGTTGGTGCCGGACTGCGAATTCGTGACGGTCATCGTGGGGCTCTCCTTTCCTCGATGTGTCGCGAGCGGCCCAAGCGTTACAAAGAAATCGTCAGGACGCGCTATCTGCCGACTCGGCCTCGGGTTCTTCGGCGTCGTCCTTGTCCGAGATGATCCTGCCCGACACCCGCTGAACGTTCTCGCGGACGATCGTGGTCATCATGCGCTCGATCTTCTCGGGGTCCGGGAACAGGTCCCAGACCGGCGCGGCGTCATCGGCCTGCGGCTCGCGCGGAACATCGTGGCGCGACGCCCAATCGATGCGCTGCCGCGGTGACGGATGGCTGTCGTAGGGCGACGGCTCCCGATTCATCGCCTTATCGACGGCAATCGCGAGCTGGTCGGGAGAAGTCTTGGCCTCGGGATCCCAGTCGTAGAGATTCACGAGCGACCAATCCTTCTCGAGCACTTCGTTGACCTTTGCGCCCAGGTCGCCGTCGAACTCGACCGTGCGCGCGACGACGTGGCGATAACCTGCGACGAATGCCGCGTTGCCGTACGCGCGAATCGACCACCGATCAGCGAGGACTTCCTGCAGCCGCGACGCCCCCTGCGAGATGCCGAGGTACATGCGCCAGAATCCGCGCAAGAACCACCAGACCGGGTTGTAGATCGTGTTCGCGCCGGACTTCGCCATTCGCTCGACGACGCTGAACAGCGAGCGGCGCACTGCGATCGCGAAGCCGCCGCCGGCGGTGTCCTCGTTGCGGAAATGTCCGTACTCGTGCGCGAGCACCGCCCGCAGTTGCAGCTGCGTCATGCTGTCGAACTGCGCGACGCCGAGGATCAGCCGGCGCTCGCTGGGCCGACGCAAGATCGTACGCAACAGTCCGGTGCGCTCCATCACCGCGATATCGGTGCCCGGTACGAGGTGAACGACATCGACCGGACGCGTGCCGATCGCAGCGGCAACTTCGTCGAGCATTGCGTGCAGCTTTGGATACGCCGTCAGCACGATCCGCTCGCTCCGCGGATCGGGCTCGCGTCGCAGGAACAAGCTGCGCACGACGGCGATGATCGTTCCGAAGATCATGACGACGACCAACACGATCACGTAGACCGGAATCGCCCCGATCTCCTCGAAGACATAAAGCGCGAAGAACCCGGCCGCGATGACCGCGACGATCATGAGCGGCAGCGACAGGTAGAAGTACAAGCCCGCAAGCCCGAGGACGGCCTTGTAGATCTTGTGGAGCCGGCGTTCGCGTGGCGTGCCGGTCGCATCGAGCGAGTCGTTGCGGTCGACGGCGCGCAGCGTGGCCCGCGAGAGCGCATTGCCGACACCGAACAGCACGAGCATGACGAGGCCCCACAAGCAGAACGTCAGCAGGCCCGGCTCGAGATACTTGTCGACATCGATGATCGGTTCCTGCTGCTTCTGCTCCGCTTCCTCGATCTGCTTGTTCATCCCGTCGTAGGTGTACTGATCGAGCCCCGCCTGCTTCGCCTTCTCGAGGTACCCGTGTGCCTCGTCGAAGTCACGCTCGGCCAACGCGCCGCCCACGGCAAAGAAGTTCGCCTGCACACCGTTCGGATCGATCGCGAGCAGGTGTTTGCTGCATCGCGCGAAGCCGACGTCGTTCTTGCTCTGCAGGCCGGCGATACACCAGATGATGTTCAGCGTGACGTCGTTCGGCTTGGCCTCCGCTGCCTCGCGTGCAAGGTCCGTGTAGCGCCCGACGTCCTCGGCGCGATTGCGTCTCATCAAAGCCTTCGCGAGTGCGCCCTTGTCGTACGGCGAGCTCGGCACGAGCGAGAGCGCTTTTTCGCATTCGACAACTGCGTCGTCGAGCTGAGCCTTCGCGAAGAGCACACCGCAGACCCTGCGATGCGGGTGGTCCACGTTTGACGCGAGCTCGGCGGCGCGACGATACGCCGCAAGTGCATCGTCGACACGGTCCGCATCACGTGCCGCGTTGCCTTCGTCGTACGCGGCAGCGGCCTCGGCACTTACCGCCGCAACGTCCGCGCGAAACTGCTTCTCTGCCTCGGGGTCCTTCGGCAATGCCGCGAGCGAAGACTGGGCTGATGCGCGACCAAGCGTCAGCATCAGCACAGCGGCGGCGAGGACGACGCGCAACATCCGCTCAGTCTATCAAGCCTGCTCGTGAGCTGACGCCGCAAACTGCTGCGGCGTCGCGATGACGGCGGCGCTCAGCTCCCACTCGGGATCATGATGTTGCGCATGTCGGCATCGAGCGTCGAATTGATGAATTCGATCGTCTTGCCGCGCAGGCGCGTCTTCGTCGCCATGAACGCCGAG